>CAMPHD010000136.1 GCA_946885765.1 uncultured Thalassospira sp. | reverse complement strand
GCATTTCCTCGCCATGGATTTTGTAGTCGATCACATCTGCCATCGGGGCGTCTCCCTCTTCGGGCTTTGGTTAAATCCGTCGTCATTGATCAAGTTCAGCACGACCACCCGGTGATCGCAACCAAAAGGGGCGAAATTTCGTCTCCTGTCATCGCAACAACACCAAGCACTTGTAAAAACACCCAAATCGCACGAGGATAAGGTGATCAAGGGCAAGCCGGAGCAACCGGTGAACACCAGATCAGACTCAAGGCATCTTCATCGCGTTTTCTGGCTGCTGCCACTTCTGGCCGCAATCCTGTCTTCCTGCGCGCCGCGCGATCCCTATCAGTTCAATATCTGCCGCCTTGCCCTGCCGGGGATCGAGGATGAAGATAAACAGATCCGCCTTGTCACCCGGTTTGACGAAACCTCTGACGGCAATCAGGTCACCCTGCGTTACCAATTACTCGAACCGGGCGAAATCCCCCTGCCCTCGACTCAAACGCACGCCGTCACCTGCCATTTCAAAGACGCCACCAAACCCAACACGCCAACCAACCTTTATGCGATTGAAACAAGCCGCCTTGGCCCGGTGTCCGATGCACATATGGCCCTGCTGAAACGGTTCTGGATCGAACGGGTCGGGCGCACCGCGCTCGAAAACTATATCGATCCCGAAAGCCACGGCCTGCGCGCCGATGTGCCCGATATCGGGCTGCCTGCGGCCTATGCCACCCAACTGGTGCTAAGCGGCCTTGCGCGCGGCGCGATCTATGGCCTGCTCGCACTTTCCTTTACCCTGATATATGGCCTGATCGGGCGGATCAATCTTGCCTTTGGCGAGGTCGTGATGACCGCCGCCCTTGGCACCATCATCACAAGCCTGTGGATTTCGGGCATGGTCGGCTGGCTGATCCCGGTGATGGTGGTGGGATCGGTCGCGATGGCGGCCTTTATCGGATCGGGGTTAAGCCACCTGACATGGCGCAATGTCTTTGGCCCGCTGGGCCGAAAGGCCGCTGGTGGGCGGGCAATGATTGTCGCATCGCTTGGCTGTGTTCTGGTCATTCAGGAATTTATCCGGATTGTCATATCAGCGCGCAATTTCAACCTGCCGCCAATCTGGCAGTTTTCCGTACCGCTTTTGCGCGGCGATCATTTCGTCGTACGGCTGCACGGGTTTGACATGCTGGCCATTGGCGGGGCGGTTATGGTTGCGGGCGTTCTGGTCTGGATCATGGGCAAAACCGCCTTTGGCCGGAACTGGCGCGCCATCAGCCAGGATCGGCTGGGGGCGGCCCTTTGCGGGGTATCGCTTTCGCGGACCGAATCCCAATCCTTTGTTCTGGCAGGATTTTTATGCGGATTAACCGGTGCAATGTTGGCCCTTCGTTATGGTGTCATTAATTTTCACAGTGGTACGCTTTTCGGGTTCAAGGCACTGACTGCCGCCATCCTTGGGGGAATAGGACGGATACGCGGTGCGTGGCTGGGCGGGTTAATGATCGGTTTGACCGAAACATTATGGTCGGGATATTTCGGCGGGGCCTATCGCGATGTAGCGGTTTTCGGGCTTCTGGCGGCAATCCTCGTCCTGCGCCCTCGGGGGCTTTTGGGGATAAATGACAGTCATGACAGCTTGTTCTCCGCACGGAACGGACAAATATGAAAAGAACGGACCCCTGAAACGTCTGGTCACGTCACTTGGCGCACAAAGACCGGCACCATCAGGGAAATGGAGGGACCGGGGGCGTCAGGATATGGTGCAGATCAAAACCCGCGACTGGCTTGTCGATGACGAAGCCATCGCGCCGTCACTCGACAAGTGGCAGCGCGCGGTCGACCTTATGACCGAACTTCTCGGTGCGACTGCGGGCTTTATTGTCGAATATAATGACAGGATCGGCTATCGCGCCGCGATCACCAGCACCAATGACGCCAATCCCTATGCCGGGCGCGACACCGGCATCACAGCCCTTGATACCAATATATTCTGCCGTCGCGTGATCACGCAGGGCGGCAGTTTTTATGAACCCGATGCGCGCGGCAAACCCGAATGGGCCGACAACCCTGAACTGACCAACGATGGCTTCTGTTCCTATTTCGGCGTTCCGGTCACATGGTCGAACGGCACGATATTTGGCACGATCTGCGTGTTTGATTGCAACCCGACCCAATATTCCGACACGCTGCAAAAACTGATCGAAACCATCCGCGACCTGATCGAAGCCGACCTTCGGCTCTATGAACAGTTCCAGATCATGCGCAGCATCTCGCTTTCCGATCAGCTCACCGGGCTTAACAACCGCGCCGGATTTGAAATGCTGGCCCAGCAGAAAATCCGCATTGCCAAACGCTATCACCATCATATCGGCCTGATCTTCATCGACCTTGATGACATGAAACACTGGAACGATGATTACGGTCACGCGGCGGGGGATGCCGCACTCAAGGCCGTGGGTGCCGCCATTACCGCCTCCATTCGCGAGGTTGATATCTGCGGGCGGATCGGCGGCGATGAATTTGCCATTCTGGGCTATGTGCGCAATCGCGGTGATCTGACGACCATCATCACCCGCATTCGCAATGTGTTGCAGACGGCGAAGCTCTTGGTGCCGGGATCAAAAAAACCGATCCACGAAACCCCGAAAATAAGTGCGGGGGCCTCGGTGTTTTTCGAACCGGTCAAGGAAAGCCTCGAAGAAATGATGGATATGGCCGACAGGGAAATGTATCGCGACAAAAACCGCAACCGATAGGCGCTTTATTTTTCCCGTCCGATCCCGCTTTTATCCAGCGATTTCAACAAGACACCATTACCGCGTGCATTATCAAAGCCGAACACACCAAATCAAGGGGATGACACGGGATCAGGCCGATGATATGAGGCCCCGCAAAATCCCGAATACACCGAAATACGCCCCGAAGCACGATGGCCACCCCGTCGGGCAAGGCCAGACACAACAAGAAAAATAGAACGTGCTCTCAATTTGCAGATCCGCTATGGCACTGCCAACGACCTTCCCTTTATGCGGGATTTGAGCAAGCGCGCTACCGATTCAACCTATTTCATCGAAGGCATGGGCGCTGCCGCAACCGCAACGGTTACCCGCTATGTCGATATGTCGACCGGTGTGTTTGAAAACGCACTTTCAAGCGACAATCACAGCATCATCGTCGCAACTCAGGGCGACGATCTTCTGGGCTATGTGATTACCATCCATGACAAACCGGAAATCGACTGGATCATGGTTGACCCGGCCGCCCATGGGCTGGGTGCTGGCAAGGCATTGATGATCGCCGCCCTCGATGCGCTGGCGGAACGCAAACCGCATGCGACCGTCAAACTCTCCGTCGTCGCGCACAACGAACGCGCCAAGGCATTCTACCGCAAATTCGGCTTCCTCGTCACCGGCCCGATCCCGGGACGCGATATTCCGACCGTGGAAATGCAGCGGGCGGCCTGAACTATTCCAAATCCGCGAAAACGGAAAAACCCGGCCAGTTTTGGTCGGGTTTTATGTTTTCACCCTCACTCGTGACACAGAATATTCAAAAGCCTGCCCGCCGGATCGCGGACATAAAACCGTTTCACGCCCCATGGCTCAACCGCCGGGCCATATTCGATGTCGATCCCGGCTTCCTTCACGCGCGCCAGCATATCCTCAAGATCATCGACCTCTATCGAAAGATCGGGCACCGGCGTGCCGGAACCACCCTCGGTCGCGAAGCTGACCTGCGGCATGACATTCTGCCTTTCGGCGGCAAAGGTCACGATCCAGCCGTGATCCATCACGCAGTCAAGGCCAAGGATATTCTCGTAAAACGCCCTGACCTTTGCGATATCACCGACGGCAAAGTTCGAAACGATGCGCTTGACGGCCATGGGATGCCTCCTGCTTTATGCCTCCTACTGCGCCGCCTTCTCGCCGGCAATATTCGTATGGCGTTTGAACGGCCCAAACGGAATTTCCTTGGGCGCAAAGGTTTCCGCCGATGCCCGGTCCCAGCGCGAATACCAGTCGTGAAGCTCCTCGATCTCCGGCCCGCCGGAAATAAGGAAGCCTTCGGGCAGATACGGATAAGCCTCGTTGCCATCAAGGAACTCGTTGTCCTTCTGCCGGAACATGAAGTGATAGGGCATGAAATTGCGCGGATCAGTCAGGCCCGCCGCCCCGGTAATTTCGGCCAGCGCATGCATGGTATTGTGATGGAAGCGCGCCACACGGTCGCTTTTATCGCCGGTATCAATCGCGCGCTGGCGGATCGGGTCCTGTGTCGCGATCCCGACCGGGCAGCAGTTGGTGTGGCATGACTGCGCCTGAATACAGCCCAGCGCAAACATGAAGCCACGCGCCGCATTGCACCAGTCCGCGCCCAGTGCCAGTGTGCGCGCAATATCAAACGCCGAAACGATCTTGCCCGCCGCCCCGATCTTGATCTGATCGCGAATACCAGCCCCCCGAAGCGCATTATGAACGAATGTCAGCCCTTCAAGCATCGGCATGCCGACACTGTTGGCAAACTCGACCGGGGCGGCACCCGTACCGCCTTCCTTGCCATCGACCACGATGAAATCGGGGATGATCCCGGTTTCAAGCATCGCCTTGACCATGCACATGAACTCGCGCCGATGCCCGATACACAGCTTGAACCCGACCGGCTTGCCCCCCGAAAGGTTGCGCAGCTTTGCAATGAATTCCATCAACCCGACGGGGGTGGAAAACGTGCTGTGCGCGGCGGGGGAAATGCAATCAATCCCCATCGGAATGCCGCGTGCCTCGGATATTTCCTTTGTGATCTTGGCGGCGGGCAACATGCCGCCATGGCCGGGTTTTGCCCCCTGGCTTAACTTCACCTCGATCATTTTGATCTGCGGGTCGGATGCGGTTTCGGCAAATTTCTCGGCCGAGAAAGTGCCATCGCCATTGCGACACCCGAAATAACCCGATGCCACCTGATAAATCAGATCGCCACCGCCTTCCCGGTGATAACGGCTGACACTGCCCTCGCCGGTATCATGGGCAAAGCCGCCTTTTTTCGCCCCCTTGTTAAGCGCAAGGATGGCATTGCCCGATAACGAGCCAAAGCTCATCGCCGAGATATTATAAAGGCTGGCGTCATAGGGCTGTTTGCATTGCGCCCCGCCAACCCGAACGCGAAAGTTGCTGTCGGTGATCGTGGTCGGCGTGACCGAATGGGTAAGCCACGCATAGCCGGAACTGTAAACATTCTCGATCGTGCCAAACGGTCGCTTGTCCTCGACCCCCTTGGCACGCTGATAGACAAGCCCGCGATCCTGCCGACTGAACGGCAATTTATCCTGATCGCTTTCGATCATGTATTGCCGGATTTCCGGCCGGAAGCTTTCAAGGATGAAACGGATATGCCCGCTGACCGGATAGTTGCGCAGGATGGAATGCTTGAACTGGCGCATATCGCGCCACCCGACCCCCATCAGCGACCCGAAGATGATCGCAGGCACCCAGAACCAGGCATCGACCGTAACGGCACAGATCAGCGAGGCAATCGCCAGAAGCGTCACACCGGCAAGAACCGCATAACGCTGATACAAGATCAGGAATTTCACGATGATCCTATCCCATTCAATATTGCGGGAAGTTGTTGAATGCGGTGCGTGATCGTACCTGCTTATGCCGCCGCCGTCAGGGTAAAATCAACATGCACGGCCTCAAACGGGAAAATGATCTGGCCATTTTCCTCCCGATCCAGAACACCGGCATCCAGCAGGGCATGAACATCGCCATGCACGCTTTTAACATCGCGACCAACACGCCGCGCTGCCTCGCGCATGCTCATCGCCCCCTGCCCGGTCATGGCTTTCAGCAATTCCCACCGCTTGGCCGTCATGGTCTGCCACAATAATTCGACCGATGCGAACGAGATATGTGCTCCTTGCGCCGTGTCCTCAAACGCCGCAAGCGCACGCTTGGTCACGTCCTCGCGCGATGCGACCGACAGGGTGACAGTATTGGCTTTGGTTTTGGTGGTCATTGACACTTCCATCCATCGACATCGGCCTGCTCGTCAGCAATCCGCGCGAGATTTTCCACGCTGTAATCCAGCCCGTTTTCCCACGCAATACCATGCCCCCAATTGATCACGCCCACCTTTGCGAAGGCATCCGGATCATCAGCAAACACGGCAAAATGACGCGACAGGGAAATCAGGCCAGAAAGATCGGCCTGCTGTTCAAACCCGCCATCCCACTGAAGCGAAAGCGTGAATGGTTTGTCCGTTGCGTTAATCCCTGCAAGGCGTTTCATCGCTGCACCTGTCAACCGTTACAGTCCTGCCAGATTGCTCGCGCAAGCCGGGTTTCCAATCATTGTTCATTTAACCTGGCACCTCAATCGCAATGTCTGGCGCTGCCCAAATCACTCGCAGGAAACAGGTCAATTGATTAGCTGAGGCCCTATAGACTGTAAGGTACTCAAGTCTTGCTTCTAATAATATCTAGCGCAGGAAGTACACATTGCTGAACGCGGAATGGTCAACTGACGGCATTTTTACCCCGGTCAACTTAGCTATGGTGTCAGAATTTAAACCGGTAAAATCATAAAACTTTTGGAGTTCAAACTCATCTTCAGCTAGGTCAGCAAGGGCATCGGAGAGCAACTTAGATTCTTCAAGCTCGCCAATTTCGTCGTACCTTTCTGACTTACTTTGGCCTGTCTTGGAGAAATGTATGTGCGCACGGCGATACTGGACAGCGTCAACGATACCAAGATCAAAAGCTCTTCGAATGATTGCTTTTGCACTAACGCCCCAACGCATTTTCAACGAAAAGACAATTTCCCAATCAATTCGGTTGCCTCGCGGGAACTCGTTCACAAAAGCATGCCTCGGCAATAATAGGGCACTAGCAAAGCGATTAGCCTCGGCTTCTGTTCGCTTATCTCCTGTATCCACTCCCAAATGAAGAACTCGATGGCCAATCTCATGTGCAATGTCAAATCGCAACCGATACAAAGAACTTTTTGCGCTGCTGCGAACGATCAAAGGCCTCTCCTCGTTAGTAGAGAGTGCATCAACCTTCTCAGAAACACCTTGGAAATGCGCGACAAGGCTACCGTTTGCTTCAACAGCATCCGTAAGGTTAGCTATCGGAGCATTCTTGGATATCCCCCAATACTCGCGACAAACCTCAGCAGCTTTCTCAATATCAGCCGAACTTTCCGGTACAATTTCAGGAAAGTTACTGGCAGGAAAATCATACCTTTCGTCCAAGAAAGATACGATTTTCTTAAACAGAGTAATAGCTGCGATTGCTTGATGAGCAAATTTCTGAGGAGCAGTTCTCTGTTTTCGAAAATGGACTTGGTCCATTCTCGGTTCTTCCCCGGCTACTCTATAAAAATATGACACGTCGACGCCAAATACATCAGCCAACGCAAGAGAGAACTCTTCCGACGGATAATCTTTGGCACCTTCGATTTTGTTCAAGTACTGACGAGTGACAGATAGCTTCTGAGCGACATCTGGCTGAGACATGCCGTGGAACAATCTTATGATCCGCAGGTTCTCACCAACAAACTCATTCCTCTGAAGATCCTTTAGCATCTAAGCGCTCGCCATCTTTTTTACGCCGAGCACCTTTGCGCGGTACGCTCTCGGCTTCTTCTTTCTTGTAGTTGTTATCAAGACCAACCAGAACCCCATCATTAGCAGGCAGGAAGTCGTACTTCGCGATTACTTGTCCTTCTTCGCTCGACAATCCCACAAAACTAATTTGAGTGACCTCGCCTGTAGGAGCAGTAGAAACTGCAAAACGCCATATAGGAACCAATCGCTCATCTTCGAAAAGAAACGATTGTTGCTCCAATTCGTCTGATCTTCTGCGCATAGTACGATCAGTTGGCGCATCTGCTTCACCGCGGTAAAAACCACATACCGCGCCTCCAATCAAGAAACGAAACTGGGCACGCTTATCAGCCGCCAACCATTTGTATCGCCCATCCTCTGCGAGCATGATGATTCGGTTTTTAGTTCGATCATAACTACGGCACCCTAAACCCCATGGACTGTCACCAG
>CAMPHD010000135.1 GCA_946885765.1 uncultured Thalassospira sp. | reverse complement strand
CCCAATGCCTATCTGACATGGGGGCCGCGTGGGGCAACCGCCGGGGGGGGGGCGGAAATCCAGCAGATTGTCTTTGCCGCCGAACGTGCCAATCCCGGCCTGCTTAATGCCGTTTTTGGGTCGCATACGGATGCGATGCATCGTCTGGCACTGGGGAACAATCAAAGCGCGTTTGATATCCTGTGTGCGATCTGGATTGATCCAAAACGCCGGGCCGATTTCACCACCCGGTTTGCACAATATGGCGCATTGCCCGAAGTGCAGCGTGCCTATCGCCGGGTTTATGACGCGGCCAATGCCGACGGCGGAAAAATCGCCCGGTTTTTCAAGATTTATGCCGCCCTGAAACCGGTTATCGGGCGTGACCCGACCGAGATTGATCTGGCCTATTTCATTGATATGGCGACCCATGGCATGGCACCGCCCGGCAATGTTTCCGACCTGTCGGCAAAGATGGTGAATTTCGCCAGCCGGACACGCAATGTGCCAAGCCCCGGTGAATTGCGCCGCCAGCTTGCGGCATGGCTGCCGTCTCAGCATAAATATAATGACCGGATCGCACGCGATGCGATTTTCCTGATCGATGATCCCGAAATCACGTTATCGGATACCCATCGCCGGATCTGGCAACAGCGATCCGGGCTGAAGGCCAGCGATTTTGGTCTTTCGGATCATCGTTATGTTTCGGGCTATCCGGTGGCCGCCCCGACCGGGTTCGAGCAGATCGAGCGGTTTTATACCGTTCTGCCCGAGGATAAGCGCGCCTGTCCGGCCAATGTACGCAAATCCCGACGTCCGTGATTGTCTGTTGCCAATGTGATGCATGTCATCACTGCATGGGTCCTGATCCGGGGATGCAGGGGAAAAGCCGCCTAAAGGCTTGCATCTGCGGGGCTTGTTTGCCAACATCCGCCCGTTAACCGCGCCCGGTGACCATGAAGGTCTGGGCGAGCCTATAGGAGCAAGATTTGAAATGAGCGACGTTAAGGTCAAAGTCGGAATTCTCGGTGCCAGCGGATATACCGGGGCGGAACTGGTTCGTATTCTTGCGCACCATGCCGCTTCTGAAATCACCCTGCTGACTGCCGACCGACGCGCCGGACGTCCGTTCGGGGAGGTTTTCCCGCATCTTGCCCATCTGAAATTGCCGACCATGATCCGGATCGAGGATGCGGACTGGTCGATGGTCGATGTGATTTTCTGCGCGCTGCCGCATGGCACGACGCAGGAAGTGATTGCCGGTTTGCCGGGCCATGTCAAAGTTGTCGATCTGTCGGCGGATTTCCGTTTGTTTGATGCCGCGACCTACAAGGAATGGTACGGGGCGGAACATGCTGCACAGGATTTGCAGAAGGACGTGGTTTACGGCCTGACCGAACTGCACCGCGAGAAAATTGCAAAGGCTCGTGTCGTTGCCAATCCGGGATGTTATCCAACCCCGGTGCAGCTTTCGCTGGTGCCGCTTCTGGAACAGAAACTGGTGCATGCCGATGACATCATCATTGATGCGAAATCCGGTGTGACCGGTGCGGGCCGTTCGCCCAAGGAAGGCATTCTGTATGCCGAGGTCACCGAAGGCATTCATGCCTATGGCACCGGCGGGCACCGTCATGCGCCGGAAATCGAGCAGGGACTTGCCTGGGCCGCCGGACAGGATGTTGTGGTGAACTTTTCGCCGCATCTGATGCCGATGAGCCGCGGTATCCTTGAAAGCATCTATGTCAGAATGACCGAGGGTACCTCGGCCGAAGACATTCAGGCCGCCCTTGAAAAACGTTATGCCGACGAGCCGTTTGTGCGTGTTCTGCCATTTGGCACCACCCCGCAGACCCGTCATGTGCGTGGGTCGAACCATGTTCTGATTGGCGTCGTCAAGGATCGGGTGCCGGGTCGTGTGATCATTGTTGCGGTCGAGGATAACCTTGTCAAAGGCGCATCTGGCCAGGCGGTTCAGAACATGAATGTCATGCTGGGCCTGCCGGAAACCATGGGGCTTGAGATCGAGCCACTGTTCCCGTAATCGCGCAACAGCATCCTGTCAAAAGGGGCGTGTCCGGTCTGGATGCGCCCCTTTTTCATGGCCGCATCACGCGTTCAGGATTGCCTGTTCAAGAACGGTGAAAACACGGTCGTCTTCGCATTGTGCGATGTTAAAGCGCATCAGGTTTCCGGCCGATTGCGAGATGCTGAAAACATTACCGGGTGCCAGAACCACCCCGTCGGCCAGCGCATCGCGGGCAAGTGTCGCGGCATCGATGAGGGCGGGCAGGTGACACCACAGGAAAATCCCGGCATCGGGCCTGATTGCCGGTGTGATGCCAAGGCGGCCAAGACGGGTTTCGGCAACGGACATGGTACGCGTCAGCCGGTCGCGCAAGGCATCCATATGCTTGCGATAGGTGCCGTCCTTCAGGACCGAGAAAATCAGTTCGGCCGAAAAATTCGGGCTTGAAAAGCCGGTCGCGATCTTAAGATCGGTCAGGCCTTCGATCCAGTCGGGACTTGCCGCGATATAGCCGCACCGGACCGAGGCAGAAAGCGTTTTGGAAAAGCTTCCGATATGGACAACCCGGTCAAGCCCGCCAAGGGCTGCCAGCCTTGGGGCAGGGGTGTTTTCGAAATCGGCAAAAATATCGTCTTCGATGACGATCAGGTCATGTTCTTCGGCAATTTTCAAAACGCGGTGGGCGACCATCGGCGACAATGATGCACCGGTTGGGTTGTGCAGTCCGGAATTGGTAATATAGAGGCGGGGCTTATGCGCGGCGGCAATCCGGGCAAAGGCATCGATATCAGGCCCGGTGGCGGTAAAGGGCACGCCGACAATATTGGCGCGATGCGCGCGCAGCAATGCCTGAAAATTGAAATAGCACGGATCATCGATCAGCACCGTATCGCCCGGTTCGATCAGAAACCGGCACAACATATCAATCGCCTGGGTCCCGGACTCGGTCAACAGAATCTGGCCGGGATCTGCATCAATGCCATAGGTGCTCATACGGCGGGACAAGAGTTGTCGTAAGGGTGCCAGACCAAGCGGTGTGCCGTAATCGACGAGTGTGGCGTTATCGGCGCGTGACAGATTGCGAAGAGCCCGCCTTATGGCTGTTTCAGGCATCCAGTCCGCCGGAAGCCAGCCGCAACCGGGTTTGATCATATCAGGCCGGGCATCAAGCGACTGGCGCGAAACCCAGAACGGATCAATGGCCCGATCCAGTTTCGGGCCGATTTGGGCAATCGAAAGCGGTGCGGTATGACCTGACACATAAAAACCTGATCCTCGGCGGGCCTCGATCATGCCTTCGGCCACCAGCCGGTCATAAGCCTCGACCACGGTTGAATTTGACACCTTCATTTGTCGCGCAAGCCCCCGGATCGAAGGCAGCCGATCCCCGGCAAGCAGATTGCGCGCCTCAATCCGGTCGCGGATTATGGCCATGACGCGGACGACAAGTGTTCCGTTGTCCGACTGTTTTGGTGATCCGTCAGGCGCCACTGTATTGCTCCTGTAATCGGTACAGTTTGTTGAAATTGTATTTGATTGTGTCTGGTCGATGTGCGGCTGGCAAGCGATAGATAAATCTTCGAACATGACGGAGGTTTTGATGGCAATTGCAGTTCAACGGACAAGTAGTGGCTGGATCAGCGGGTTGATCGGCATCCTGATTTTCAGCGGGTCATTGCCCGCCACCCGGATTGCCGTCATGGATTTCGATCCCCTGTTTCTGACCGTTGCGCGTGCGGCAATTGCCGGTCTGCTGGCCGCCATATTGCTTGTGGTGTCGCGAACCGCCCGGCCGCAGGCATCGGACTGGATGTCATTGCTGGTGGTGGCGGGCGGGGTTGTCGTCGGCTTTCCGTTGCTGACCGCCCTTGCGCTTGAACATATCACCTCGGCCAGATCGATTGTCTTTATCGGATTGCTGCCATTGGCGACGGCGATTTTCGGGGTGTTGTGCGGTGGTGAGCGGCCAAAGGCCGTGTTCTGGTTTTTTTCGGTTCTTGGCAGTGGGCTTGTCGCTGGTTTTGCCGCAATGGAAAGCAATGCGGGGGCATTGCGTGGTGATCTTTACATGCTGGGGGCGGTGATTGTTTGCGGGCTTGGTTATGCCGAGGGCGCAAAACTGTCCCGTCGTCTTGGTGGATGGCAGGTGATCTGCTGGGCGCTGGTGATTTCGCTGGTGCCGATGCTTGCGCTTTGTGTTGCGACTTTGCCGGGTAGTTTTGCCGGAATTGGTATTCCTGCGTGGTTTGGTCTTGGGTATGTCTCGCTGTTTAGCATGCTGATCGGTTTTTTCTTCTGGTATCGCGGATTGGCCTTGGGCGGGATTGCGGCGGTCGGGCAGTTACAATTGCTGCAACCGTTCTTTGGTTTGCTGCTGGCAGGGTTGCTTTTGGCCGAGCCGGTGGGTAGCCTGATGATCGCGGTGACCGTCGGCGTGGTTGCCTGTGTTGCCGGGGCCAAACGGTTTGCCCGATAGGTTTCAATATCTGGCTATTCGGTTGATGCGGGTTGGTCCGGGTATTTCGCATCGTCACTTGAGGGCCAGTACCGGGCATGGACCCGGGCGATGAAACCTTCCTCGCGCAGGTCGGTGATGATTTTCGATATCTGATCTGTCTGGCTCATCAATGGGGAATTTCGTGATACCGCAATATGGATATCATTGTGATGGTCGGGGCGAAATTCGGCCTTCGTGATGATATCGTCAAGGTCGTTGCGCCGGATTTCAAAATCGACATTGGCGTCCGATCCGACAATGACATCGACGCGTTTTGCCTCCAGCATGCGTAGCAGCAGCATTTCGCTGCTGGCTTCGAATTTGTTCAGGGACGTGTCGCTGTCAAACGGCTCGAAATAACGTGAATCAACGACCGATCCGATGGCCAGTGTCGACAGGTCTTCATATCGGGAAATAACAGTCTGCCCATCCTGACGGACATAAAATACCGGGCTGACACGGCTATAGGCGGGCTTGATGTAAAACGCGAATTGTTCGCGTTCGGCGGTGTAGGCAAAGCTTGAAAGAACGTCGATATCGCCATCTTCAAGCATTTTAAGGCACCGCCGCCACGGGCAGGGGTTAAGCACCAGAACCTTGCCCATGCGGTGTGACAATTCGGTCAGGATCGCCATATCGATCCCGTGTTGTTCCGATGCGTCTTCAATTACAAACGGTTCCCAGATCGAAAAGGCGGCACGCAATTGTCCCTGACGGAACGGTTCTGACTGCGCATGGGCATCATTGGTGAATGTGACAACCCATATGATAATGAACGCAGCCAGCAGAATGAAGCCGACAAGCTGTCTGTGTCCTTCGGGACAGTTAAAATTTCGGTTTGCTGGCATGATCACGATTTGGATGAGAACGGGGTTTCCATATCCACATGTTAGAATTTAAACTACCAAGTCAAGATGCCGCGATTTTCCCGGTAACGGGCAAGTGCAGCACCAGTGAAAACCGATCCCACAATTGAAAGGTCGCCAGACCATGATCCTGAGCTATCGCGGGGTGCGCCCCACCATTGACGAAACGGCCTTCATCGCGCCGAATGCGACAATCATCGGCGATGTTGAAATCGGGGCGGAAACCGGGATCTGGTTTGGCTGTGTCATCCGTGGTGACGTGCATGAAATTCGCATCGGATCTCGCACCAATATTCAGGACCTGACAATGGTGCATGTCGCCAAGGGCAAGTTTGGCACTTATATCGGCGACGATGTAACCATTGGCCATGCTGCCGTCATCCATGCCTGCACGCTTGAAGACAGAAGTTTCGTCGGCATGAGTGCCACGGTGATGGATGGCTGCGTGATCGAACAGGGGGCTATGCTCGGTGCGGGGGCGCTTTTGGCACCCGGGAAACGTATTCCGGCGGGGGAACTTTGGGCCGGTGTTCCAGCGCGCAACGTACGTGACCTGACGCAGGAAGAAATCGAATTTTTCAAGGTATCGGCAGACCGTTATGCCGATCTGGCACAGGAATATCGCGTGACAATCCCCGACGATCTAAAAACCGAGTAAGAACCGGGATTGCCGGACATAAAGGATCATCTTGCCTGCGCGGGGACTCTGCGCTAGCAAGCAATTCAGATACCCATAAAACCATAACACGCCGCGCGCCACCACGCCCGGCTATCAGGAAACGGAACCGGGAAATGACGCGTTGGCAGGCGAACGGCGTAATCGTCTTTGTGGCCCTGATCTGGGGCACGACTTTTGTTGTCCAGCAGACCGGCATGGACAATATCGGCCCGCAATATTTTACCGGTGTTCGGTTCCTTTTGGGGACGCTTGTCGTGTTGCCGTTTGCGCTTCGTGAATGGCGCAACATGAAGCGCGAAGGACGGACGCTTTCGAGGGCCAACAAGCTTGGCCTGATCTTTACCGGTGTTTCGATGTATCTGGCCAGCATCCTGCAGCAGATCGGCATCATGGATACCACCGTCACCAATGCGGCCTTTCTGACGGCATTTTATGTGCCGTTGGTGCCGGTTCTGGCTTTCATGATATTTCGGACAAAGCCCCACTGGTCGGTATGGCCGGGCGGGATGATGTGTGTTTTCGGCACCTATCTTCTGAGTGGTGGTAACCTGTCGGCCCTTGGATCGGGTGATTTCTGGGTGATGGGCAGTGCGCTGTTCTGGGCGGTGCAGGTCGTGATGATCGGTGTGATGGTGACACGCACCAACGCCCCGGCACTGGTCGCCACCGTTCAGTTTTTTATAACCGGCCTGCTTGGCATGGCGATGGGCGGGATGCTGGAAACCTTCAGCTTTGCCGATATCCATAATGCCGGGTTTGAAATCCTGTATGCCGGGATTATGTCAGCCGGGATCGCCTTTACCCTACAGGCGGTGGCCCAGAATTATACCGAGGCCGCAGATGCCGCGATCATCATGAGTGCCGAAGCCGTATTTGCCGCAATCGCCGGGGCATTCTTCCTTGGAGAACGATTGGCACCAGCCGAATATGCCGGTTGCGGGGTGATCCTTGCCGCAATCATCGGAGTACAATTGTTGCCGATGATGGGGCGCCGCCCCAAGGTTGCGATCTGACCGGAATTATCCGACCGGAACCATTGACCTTTGTCAAGGCAGGGTGCAATTACACTGTTGTAAGTGATTATTGGTCGCGATGATGCGGCCAGTATTGAATGCCGGATATCGAATATGCCTGTCTTACCGCATGTTGCCAGTTCCCCTGTCCGAAGGTTTCTTCGTCATGGTTGTCTTTTCGCGACCATGATGCTGATGACCGTTGCAAGCGGTGGCTGGATTAACATTGCACGGGCTGCGGATGGCATCACCACGCCCACGCAAAAGTCGCCCGCTGCACTGCTGGCCGAACTGGCAAACAATACATCCCCGTTTGCCGATAAGGCAGCGTTGGGCGAGGCCCTGTATTTCGATACCAACCTGTCAAAAAACAGAACGCAGGCCTGTGCGAGTTGCCATGAACCGACAACCGCATTCCGCGATCCGCGTTCCGACATTGCACATGGGGCTTATTCGCTTGGCGATGATGGCACGTCGCTTGGCGATCGCAACGCGCCGATGGCGGCATATGCGAAATTTGCACCTGATTTCCATTTCAAGGAAGACGGAACGCCGGTTGGCGGGCAGTTCTGGGATGGGCGCGCAAAGGATTTGGCAGAACAGGCAGGTGGTCCGCCGTTAAATCCGGTTGAAATGGGCATGCCGGACAAGGCGGCAGTGGTCGCGCGCCTTCAGGAAGACGATGATTACGTCGAAAGTTTCAAGGCGTTGTTTGGCGATGATGTCTGGCGCGATACGGATCGTGCTTATGCTGCAATGACCGACGCGATTGCCGCGTTCGAGCGTACCGATCAGTTTTCACCATTTGATTCAAAGTATGACCGGTTCCTGCGCGGGGAATACAAAATGACGCCGCAGGAAGAATTGGGGCGTGTGCTTTTCTTCTCGCAGCAATTCACCAATTGCAATGTGTGCCATCAGCTAAAAACATCGCCGACGGCAGAGGGCGAGACATTCACCAATTACGAATATCATAATAT
>CAMPHD010000134.1 GCA_946885765.1 uncultured Thalassospira sp. | reverse complement strand
ACAACATAGCCATAGGTCTGCCAGTGTTTGAAATCCGCATCCGACAGCACGCGCAACGGCAGCGTTTTTTCAAGGTCGCGCAATTGTGTGCCGGTGACTTCCTTTACCGAAGCATTGCCGGGTCGGTTTGCATTCGGACCGCTAGAGACCATTGTTGTCATGGTTGCGTTTGCCGGCATGCTCATGATTGTTTCCTCCCGCATGGTTCATGATGTTGGAACCATTCTATGACCCCGCAATGATTGTGCCCACTGACAGGGCGGACATAATATGATACTATCCGGCCAAATTAATTGTTTGTGATATCCGTATAAGCGGGGCTTTGAATGAAACTGCTGTTCGAACATGTGAAAATTGCACCGGACCGGTCATGGCGCGGCCTGCACCGGAACCTGCGTGCGATCCCGTTCGAGTGGCATTTTCATCCGGAATATGAACTGACCCTGACGCTTGGAAGCGAAGGGCAACGCTATGTCGGGGATCATATCGGTTCTTACGGCGAAGACGATCTGTTGTTGTTGGGCCCGAACCTGCCCCATACATGGCATTCGGACAACGCCGCCCCGCCAGCGACCGGAAAAATCGATATGGGGGCCTATGATCTTGATTTGCAGGCGAAGCCGGGCGAACGGCCACATCAGGCCTTTGTATTCTGGTTTACGGCCGAGTGGATCGATAATGTTTGTGCAACCATGCCGGAATTTGCGCGTTTGCGACCTGTCCTGGCGGATGCGCGGCGCGGGGTGAAGTTCGATGCCCGAACCGCACGAAAGGTTGCCGCCTTTACACCTCGGTTTGATGCAGGCGACCCGGCCGACCGGTTATTGTTGCTGATAGAGGTATTGCGGGTTTTGCTGGATGCGCGGGAACGGATGCCGCTTGCGTCCGAGAGGTTTGACGCAACGGTGCCCGATTATCATGAGGCAACCCGGCTTGGCCGGGTGCTGGATATTTTGCATTCGCGCTATGTCGAACAAATTGGCAGCGCCGAAATCGCCGATCAGACCGGCATGAGCGAACGGACCCTGCGCCGGTTTTTCAAACGTCATACAGGATCAAGCGTTCAGGATTATCTGATGGGGTTGCGGCTGGGGCGTGCGGTATCGCTGCTGCTGTCTTCGGACCTGCCGATTTATCGGGTGGCGGAGGAAGCCGGATTCCAGAATCTATCGCATTTTAACCGGCAATTTTCCCGTCACCGTGGCATGCCGCCCAGCCGGTTCCGGCGTGACCGGTTTGAAAAGGGGATGTTGCAGACGGTATAAGGACGAAAGTTGCCCATCAGAAACCGGGTAGGGCCCAGTTGTGGTGATGATTTACCAGATGCTGGACGAAGGCCTGCCAGAAAAGAGCACGGAAATGATCACTTTCCTGCAGGATTTCATGGCGGGCTTCGGGGATTTCTACCATGGTGACGGATGGATGATGGCCAAACAGTTCCTGTGTGGCGCGGTTGCTGACGACCTGATCGTTCCCTGACAGGGCCATGGTGATCGGGGGCAGTATGGCGGTCTCAAACTCATTGTCGGGTACTACGCGCCGGGACAATTCCGCCTGTGCACGAAAACAGGCATCAAGCCAACCTGCCGAAACCCCGCCAACCACCAGATCGGGATTGTCCTGCAAACAGGTGACGTTGCGTTCATAGCGCACGCGATCAGATGTCAGCAGATTGTCATCGGCAAAGGGTTGCAACGGCGAAAGCAGTTTTTGGCCCGGCAGGAACTGTTTGTTGAACCCGTAGCGGCAAAGTCCGGCTGACAGAAACTGTGCGGCAAGTGCAATCCAGTCCGGCCCACCAAGCCCGAAGAACGGGGCAATCATGACGGCACTGCCAAACAGGTCCGGTTTTTCAAGCAACATATGCATGCCGACCAATCCACCGGTCGAATGGGTCAGAAGCAGATCGCAGCGTATATCGTGATGATCGGCAAGGTGTCGGACCATATCATGGGTGTCTTCGACATAATGTCCGACATCTCCGACATAGCCCATATGGCTTTCAGTCACTTCGCGGGTCGATCCGCCCTGACCGCGAAAATCGAAGGTGACGCATCCAAGCCTGCGTTCGGCAAGTTCGCGTGCGGTTTCGCCATATCGTTCGATAAATTCACCGCGTCCCTGAAGGATCAGGACATGACCAAGGGCATTTTCAGGAGAATGCAGGGCATAACGCAATGTCAGGCCGCTTTGTCCGGTGAAACGATCAATGGCAAATGTCATGTCTTCGTGAACTTCTTATCCGGTCGGAGGGTAATCAGGACTATTCATCAATTTGCTGTCTTTCCGGGGACTTCCAGTGACACTTCGATGAAATGGGTCATTTTGTCGAGCATACTGACGAAGTCCGGGTTGAATGTGCCGCGACGCAGGCTTCCCGGTGATGCGGATTCCGCCAGGTTAAGTTCGCCGTAAACCGCATTGCTGCTGGTCTGGCATTTGCTGTTGGGACTTTGCTCTTCGTAATGGTCGCAGCGACGGATGATGCCATCCATGCCGTAATGCGGATTGTCGGGGCGCATGGTGATCGCGGTATGGGCGTGGTTAAGGGTGCGCCAGTCAGGATCGGCGGATTTTACAATGTCGACGCCGTCACAAAGCGGATGTTCTTCAATCAGGTGTTCTTCACCCTGATACCAGATCAGGCGCTTGTTATCGTTTGTGACCTTGCTGCAGAAGAAATCGGCTGCGATTACGGGATCAACTGTTTGATCATCGGAACTGGCAACCATAAAGACCGGAATATCAACTTCGCCAACCGTACCGTCGCGATAGGGTTCGGTCAGCAGATAAAATTCGGCGGCGGCATTCATCGCCATCGAGCCGTATTTGGCGGCGTCGCTGTTTTCTCCCTGACCGACCCAGCGTTGTACGTAACGGGCATAGGGTGTCAACCATGCCTGTTCGCTTTTGGTGGCAAAGCCGGGTGACAGTAAAATCATCGCCACCATGTGGGAATTACCGCGATGGGCATCGAATTCGCGCCCGATCAGGGTGGCCCCTGTTGAATAGCCTATCGGGATGATTCGGTTCGTCGTATCGGCGAAGCTGTTCATGCCATATTGGACTGTTTCAATCCATTCTTCGTAACGGACATCCAAAAGATCCCCGGGCACGGTTCCATGCCCAGGAAGCAAAACCCCATGGAAAGTTGCGCAGGGAAACTTGGATTGTAACGTATCGCGGATATCAGTCATCAGAAACGGGCTATCCGTCAGGCCATGCACCATCAGGAAACCGACATCCTTGCCATGTGCGACATCATTCCCAGCAGCGTCGCATGCAGCCTTATCCGGGCCGGTGGCAAAGGGCGCACGCATCGCGACCACCTGATCAAGGTCATATTGACCAAATGGGGCTGCTTCCTGATCAAAGCGCTTTGACTTTAGGGCCGTGCGAAGCTGTTCACTGGTTTTTTTGACATAATCGTCAAACGGCTGGTTCGCCGCGGGCGCGCCAATGGCCAGACCGGACGGATCATGCTGCGGATCTTCAAAAAAGCATCCCGACAGTGCGAGGGGCGCCGAAAGGGCAATCGCGACAAGTGTCGAACGCACAAGGCCGTTTGCGGACATGGGATGCTTCCTTCCATCGTTTCTGTTTGGTGGTTTGCCCGATAAACTCTAACTCAGGCTGGATTGTGACGCGACTAACAAAAAAGCGGCCCGAAACGGACCGCTTTGAAGCAGGCAGGAAAATCAGGGAGTTATTCCATGATTTCCCAGCTATGCGTGATTTCGGCAGCCTTTGAAAGCATGATCGAGGCCGAGCAATATTTTTCGGCTGATAGCTCAACCGCACGGGCCAGTTTGGCTTCGTTCAGGTTTTCACCCTTGGCCTTGAAGTGCAGGTGAATTTTGGTAAAAACCTTGGGGTCGGTTTCGGCGCGTTCGGCTTTGACGTCGGTTTCGACATCAAAGATTTTTTCCCGGCCTTTCTGAAGGATGTGTACGACATCAATCGATGAACATCCTGCCAGACCCAGAAGCAGCATTTCCATCGGGCTCGGGCCAAAGCCGGTATCCTTGTTGCCATCCATGACAACCCCGTGGCCGGTGCCACTGGTGCCGGTGAAGGTCAGGTTTTCAAGCCACTTTACGCGTGCTTCCATGATCGGTTTCCTTGTCTTGAGCATTGTATGCTTCATCGTCTAGCCTGCCTGACGGTTTCCTGCAAGTCCGTCATCGCGCAATGCAGTCTCAGGTTGAGGAACGACAAGGGCAGGGGGGTAAAACTGTTATAGGAGTTTTTACCTTAACAAGGGATAATGTATGTTATTCCATACCGTTATCGCCAAGGAGGGTAAATCATGACACAGGATGCCGGACGCAGCAAAAGTCGTTTCATGATGGCCATGGAACATGTTTTGCGTGAAGTGAACCATGAGGTTATCAGCCCTGCGATCCCCGATATGAGCGTAGATGCAGCCTTGCCGCTGATTATCAACGTTGCCAAATTGCGTGCTGATTATCTGAAATATGCCTTCAAACTCAGTGCTGACCGCAAGGACAATCACCCGACGGCTGAAGAACTGGCAAAACTTAAACATTTGCGTGAAAGCTATCAGGAAATGCTGGCAGCAGCACGGGAACTCGAACATTGCATCGATCGGGGTTACATTGACTTGCCACTTGGGAACAAAAAGCCCTGATTGCTCGTTCCTGCGGCAACTGCAGGCTTGTCATATACTTAAGTATGAATTAAGACCTTGCTAAAAGGCTTTCTAACAAGCTGGGGTCAAAAGACCCGATGGTTTTGGGGCATTACAGATAACACGGGAAAGGGAGTGCGTCGCAAAGCGGCGCGTGCGTGTATTGTCAATTGCTCCAGACGTCATCGCCACCGCAGCACTGGCGCGTGACGGCATCATATTTGTCGGTTCGTCCGATCTTAAAATCACCCATACCAATCCGGTCGCCGTTAACCTTTTTAACGCATCTAAATCGGCATTGCGTGACGGTACCGAAATCAAACAGTTTCTCGCGTTTCTTGCGAAAAATGCGGAATTCAGCTCGGGTGACAGTGTTGGTGCCGTGCGCGAGGCACTTGGACTGATTTCCGGAAAATCAGCCAAAACGGATTTTCCCGCGTTTCAGATGGGTAGCAGAAAAATTTCGTGGCGAAAGGCAGAAGGCCCCGAAGGCCAGATCGCGCTGGTATTTCGAGAGGCAAGCAAGGCCGAGGAACTCGCCAGGGCTCTGTCTGATCACAAGATTTTCATTCAGCATTTGATCGATGTTCTGCCGATCCCGGTTTATCTTAAAAATTTGGATGGTGTGATCAATCGCTGCAATGAAGCATTCGCGGCATTGCTTGGGCAGGAACCCGAAAAGGTGATTGGTAGCAAATTTGCCGATGTTGCCCCAAAACCGTTGGCCACCAAGATTGCCTCTTACGAGAAGCCACTGCTTAAATCCGAGGGGCATGTCCGGCACGAAATCGATTTCGAAATGGATGGTGTTGAAAAATCGGCACTGTTTGCTGTAGCAAGCCTCAAAGGCCCGAGCGGTGCCATTGCCGGTACCATTGGTTCCCTGATTGATGTGACGTCCCTTAAGCTTGCGCAAGCCGAAGTCGCCGCCGCTGCACAACGTTTGACCGGGTTACTTGAAAAAGCCCCGATTGGTGTCGGAATTTCCAGCCGGTACGGTGGTGAATTCCAGTTCTTCAACAAGATGTTTGGCGATCTTTTGACTCTGGACAGTGGCGAGATGATGCCAACCGACACGATCCTTCTTTCGGAACGCTACCGCGAGAAAAGCCTACAGGACATGGACATGCTGGGTGAGTTGCAGGATGTCGAGATCCGCATTCGCCGTCCGGCTGATTCCGATGCACGATGGCTTAAAGCATCCATGGAGCCACTGACTTTCGAAGGGCAGGAATCCGTTCTTTGGTGGCTAAGTGACATTACCAAACAAAAACTCGCCGCGCGTGAATTGCAGAACAAGGCGAATAACGATGAACTGACCGGTTTGGCAAACCGCGCACGCTACATGCAGAAGCTTTCGCAATGCGAGACCGTTTTGCGTGGTACAGAAACCCTGTCATCAATTTTCCTGCTTGATCTGGATGGCTTCAAGGCGGTCAATGACACTTTGGGTCACGCGGCGGGTGACTGGGTTCTGGTTGAAACGGCAAAGCGGCTCAAACGTGTTGCCCGCCGGGCAGAGGAGGTGGCGCGTCTGGGCGGTGATGAATTTACGCTGTTTTTCATCAATAAAGGTGATGAAAAGGAAATGGCGATACAGGCCGATAATATTATCGCCGAGATTTCTAGACCCTATATATGGGAGGGGAACCCTTGTAATATCGGTGCGTCGATCGGCTTTACAGTTTTTGACGGTGGTTATTGTGACATGACTGAGCAATTACGCCGTGCTGACAAGGCTATGTACGAGGCCAAGGCTGCAGGCAAGGGCCGAGCTTGTCTTTATCGGTCGGAGCTTGAACCCGATCTGCATCGGGACGAGGCTGGCTGAACCGATTTGGTTCGTCTGCTGGATGCTAAAAAACGCCCGGCACATGGCCGGGCGTTTTGCGTTCGATGTGTCCCTTCTGGTGAAAGGATCAGCCGCTGTAGTACATGTCGAATTCGACCGGGTGCGGCGACTGTTCGAAGCGGATAACTTCTTCCATTTTCAGGGCGATGTATGCGTCGATCAGGTCGTCGCTCATCACGTCGCCTTTTTTCAGGAAGTCGCGGTCTGCGTCGAGGCTGTCAAGAGCTTCGTGCAGCGAGCGGCAAACGGTCGGAACTTCTTTGAGCTCTTCCGGCGGAAGGTCATAGAGGTTTTTGTCCATTGCATCACCCGGATGGATCTTGTTCTCGATCCCGTCAAGGCCAGCCATCAGCATTGCGGTGAATGCGAGATACGGGTTGGCAAGCGGATCAGGGAAGCGGATCTCGACGCGCTTGCCCTTCGGCGAAGCGGTGTACGGGATACGGCAGGAAGCCGAACGGTTACGAGCCGAGTAAGCCAGAAGAACCGGTGCTTCGAAGCCCGGGACCAGACGCTTGTAAGAGTTGGTCGTCGGGTTGGTGAAAGCGTTCAGTGCTTTGGCGTGCTTGATGATACCGCCGATATAGTACAAAGCGGTGTCAGACAGGTCAGCATAGCCGTTACCTGCGAACAGCGGCTTGCCTTCGTGCCAGATCGACTGGTGAACGTGCATGCCCGAGCCGTTGTCGCCAAAGACCGGCTTCGGCATGAAGGTTGCGGTTTTGCCATACTGATGTGCAACCATATGGATGCAGTATTTGTAAACCTGAACGGCGTCGGCATGTTCGATCAGGGTGCCAAATGCGATACCCAGTTCGTGCTGCGACGGAGCAACTTCGTGGTGGTGCTTTTCGCAACGCACGCCCATTTCGTTGATGTAGTTGACCATTTCGGCACGGATGTCGTTGGCCGAGTCAACTGGCTGTACCGGGAAGTAGCCGCCCTTCGGACCCGGACGGTGGCCGCGGTTGCCGCCTTCGAATTCGGTTCCGGTGTTGTACGGGCCTTCTTCGGAGTCCAGCTGATAACCCATGCCTTCGCCAGCCGTGGTCCAACGAACGTCGTCAAACATGAAGAATTCCGGCTCTGCGCCGAAATATGCGGTGTCGCCGATACCGGCCGACTTCATGTATGCGAGTGCGCGTTTCGCGGTCGAACGCGGGCAACGCTCGTAACCCTGGCCGGTGGCCGGTTCGATAACGTCACAAACAATGATTAGGGTCGGCTGTGCGGTGAACGGGTCAACAACAGCGGTCGACGTGTCCGGCATAAGGATCATGTCGGATTCGTTGATTTCTTTCCAGCCGGCGATCGACGAACCGTCGAACATGATGCCGTCGACAAAAACGTCTTCGTCGATCGTGCAGATATCCTGCGCGGTGTGCTGCCATTTACCTTTGGAATCGGTAAAGCGCAGATCGACAAACTGGATGCCTTTTTCTTTGATAAGCTTAAGTACAGAAGCAGCGTCAGACATGATGCAACCCTTTAAAACCCAAAATTTAGTGACCGTACGATGTTCAATGTCAGGTAACAGAC
>CAMPHD010000133.1 GCA_946885765.1 uncultured Thalassospira sp. | reverse complement strand
TGCCGATGGTGGTAACGCTGCCGCGCAGTACTTTCTGTCCTGTCAGATGATTAACGGGGTCGGCATCAAAGCCGATGAAAAACGTGGCTGGGATTTGATGCAGGCATCAGCCGACAATTACAATCCGGATGCCAGCATGGTCATCGCCCGAAGACTGGAAGCAACCGGTGCAAAACCCGACGATATCAGGTCGATTTATCAACAGGCTGCCGATCAGAACCAGACACAGGCAATGCTGTGGCTTGCCCTTGATGCCATGGATCAGGGCAAGGCCGATCAAGCAAAACAGTATCTGAGCACCGCATGGGAAGCTGGCGATCCGCGTGCGGCTACCTTGCTTGCCAACTGGTTTGCAGCCAGTGACACCACCCGTTATCAATATCTGCGTCAAGCCGCCGAACATGGTGAAATGCGGGCAGCAGCCTACCTTGCCGAAGAAGCCCGTACCCTTGGTGACCCCGTCGAAGCAGTTGGTTGGTGCGCCATCGCCACCGGCCTTCCCGGCCATGATCAGCATGCGGACTGGAAATCGATCGGTGATGCTGTAGAAAAAAACTGCAGCAAGTATGACAAGGACCTCTCCTCAGCCGACCGTGCTGCAAACCGCCAAAAGGTCGATCAGTTCCTGGCAAGTTTCTTTGACGGCTACAAACCTTGGAAGCCATGGCGCCCCTGCGCCCTTCGCTGATTATCGATCCGTCAGCTTGATCAGGCTTGCCTAAATGGCATTCATCGCATTCAGGTCGGTTAGTGTATTGATATTGATAAAGGGCGTACTCTGCCCCGGCCCAACCGGGAAATCGACGACAACAGCATCGGCTCCGCGCAACGCCCTGCCAACGCGACGGTCATCTGCAGCCAGTTGCCGTATAATAATCTCGACCGTATCACGATGCCAAACGGCAGAAAGATAATGATCCCGCCCGGCATGGCTAGCGAAGGCTGCTTTTTTGCCGGCATCCGTCGCGGCCTTAATCAATTGCAGGGCCATATCACCGGGCACAATCGGGCAATCGACCGGGAACGATACCAGCCAGTCGATACCATCGGGTACGGCCCTTAAACCGCCCAGAATCCCGCCTAACGGCCCCTGTCCTGGTTTGGGGCTGTCTGGAACGACTGGCAGATTGAAATCAGCAAACCGTGCCACATCTTCGTTGCTGGAAATCATCAAATGATTGCATTGCGCGGATGCCGCGCTGATCACGTGCGCAATCAATGGTTTGCCTGCCAATTCACGAAACGGCTTGTCTCCCCCCATACGACGCCCTTCACCTCCGGCAAGGATCAATCCGGCGACTTTTCGATGTTCGGATACAGGGTTCGTCTCGATTAGCATGGGCAGGATGACATCCACCTATTTGATACTATTGTCATGACAGTAATGCCCAAAGAGCATTTGTCATATAGGTATTCTGTCCTTATAATTTGGATCAAGACTATCGCAGTTTTCTGCCGCGCAGCCGGACGACCGGCGATGCGTTTATCCGACGACCGGGGACGGCCCCTTCAAGCAGGAGGCCGAAATGGCTTGGATAGCGTTAATAATTGCCGGAATTCTTGAAGTTTGTTGGGCTTCCGGCCTGAAATATTCAGCCGGTTTCACCAAACCTGTCCCTACAATTTTCACCCTTGTCACCATGGCTGGAAGCTTCTGGCTACTGGCCTTTGCCATGCGTTCGATCCCGCTGGGCACTGCCTATGCCATATGGACAGGCATCGGGGCCGTTGGCGCGGTGACTTTCGGGATCATCGTTCTGGGCGAAGCTGCATCCGTTGGTCGACTTGTATCGGTCGTACTGGTTCTTGCCGGAATTGTCGGACTAAAACTTTTCAGCCCTGCCTGAATAAAACGGGCGGCTTGACGGCCGCCCGTTTCCAAATCCCTTTGAGTGCGGATTAAATCACACGCCCGCTGGAATTCCGCTGCGTTCCACCTTGCGAGGAGACGTGAGTTCCTTCCATTTCGACAGCGCCTTGTTGACCGCCGGGTACGGTTCGCGCGGGACGAACTCCCCATCACCGCATTTGCCAACAACAACACCTTCCTCGGCAGCAATCCGGCCACGGCTTATGGTGTAGCGCGGCAGACCGGTGACTTCATGTCCTTCGAACACGTTGTAATCGATGGCAGACTGCTGATGTTTGGCAGTGATGGTTTTCGATGCCTTCGGATCCCATACGACAAGGTCCGCATCCGCCCCGACAAGGATTGCGCCCTTGCGCGGATAGACATTCAGGATTTTGGCGATATTGGTCGAGGTCACTGCCACGAATTCGTTCATCGTCAGACGACCGGTATTGACCCCATAGGTCCACAGCAACGGCATGCGGTCTTCAAGACCACCAGTCCCGTTCGGAATTTTGGTGAAATCACCAACGCCCATGCGTTTCTGCTTTGTCGTGAATGCACAATGGTCGGTCGCAACGACTTGCAAGCTGCCCGATGCCAGACCGTTCCATAGACCATCCTGATGCAGTTTGCTGCGGAAAGGCGGGGACATGACGCGGCGGGCAGCATGATCCCAGTCCGCGTTCGCATATTCACTTTCATCCAGAATCAGATGCTGAATCAGCGGTTCGCCAAACACGCGTTTACCATTGGCTCGCGCGCGGCGAATGGCTTCGTGTGCCGGTTCACAGGACACATGCACGATATAAAGCGGCACATTCGCCATATCGGCAATCATGATTGCGCGGTTACACGCCTCGCCCTCGACATCGACAGGCCGGGAATAGGCATGTGCCTCGGGCCCGTTATTGCCCGCATCAAGCAGACGTTGCTGAAGGGTCGCAACCACATCGCCGTTTTCGGCATGCACCAATGGCATCGCGCCCAGTTCCGAACAGCGCGAGAAAGATGCGAACATTTCGTCATCATCAACCATCAACGCGCCCTTATAGGCCATGAAATGCTTGAAAGTGTTGATACCCTTTTCCTCGACAACGATTTTCATCTCGTCAAAGACCTGCTCGCCCCACCAGGTGATTGCCATGTGGAACGAATAATCGCAAACCGCCTTGGTCGATTTGTTATCCCACGCCTGAAGCGCTTCAAGCAGCGACTGATTGGGTGCCGGCAGGCAGAAATCGACAACCATCGTCGTACCACCGGCAACCGCTGCCTTGGTACCGCTTTCAAAATCGTCTTCGGAATAAGTGCCCATAAAGGGCATTTCAAGATGAGTGTGCGGGTCAATCCCGCCGGGCATGACATAGCAGCCGTCGGCATCAACAACCTTGTCCCCGGTCAGGTTCTGACCGATCGCGGCGATCTTGCCATCTTCAATCAGGATATCGGATTTGTATGTCAGATCGGCGGTAACGATTGTTCCGCCACGAATAACCATGGACATGGGTGGCTCCTTGTCTGTCAGTCTGTCGTAAGGCCCGGAAAGTTGCGGGAAAGGCCCCGGCATCCCTGCCCGTTTTCAGTTTCGTCAGATGGTTTGCCCCCGGCAGGATTGTTGCACCTGCCGGGGGATCGGATCGTTACATTGACGCCTTGTCGGTAACCGCGTGGGTCCATGCGCCTTCCGGCTCTTTGGTGATAACCGGATCGGAACCGCCCGACAGAAGGCTATCAACGGTGCGCTGATAGGCCGCCTCGTCAAGTTTGCCATCGTCATCAAGCAGCTTGCCGATTTCCTGCATCATACGTATCTGGTGTTTTTCGGTCTGGGCACCGGTTGCATCGTTATCCAGAACGATCATCGCCGCGTCTTCCGGGTTTTCCTTCGCCCACTGCCAGCCCTTCATGCTGGCGGCAACAAAGCGGCCCATCTTGTCGACGAAAGCCTCGTCGTTCAGATTGTCTTCAAGAACATAAAGACCGTCTTCAAGGGTCGCGACACCCTGATCTTCGTATTTGAAGACCTTAAGCTGATCTTCAGTGATACCGGCATCAATAACCTGCCAGTATTCGTTATAAGTCATGGTCGAAATGCAATCAGTCTGCTTTTGCAGCAGCGGATCAACGTTGAAGCCCTGCTTAAGAACCGTAACTCCTTTTTCCCCGCCATCGGTCGGAATGCCAAGCTTCGACATCCAGCTCAGGAACGGATATTCGTTGCCGAAGAACCAGACGCCAAGCGTACGACCGGGGAAATCATCCGGGCTTTCAACACCGGTTTCCTTAAGGCAGGTCAGCATCATACCCGATTTGGCAAAGGGCTGAGCAATGTTGACGAGCGCCACCCCCTTTTCACGCGACGCCAGCGCGGATGGCATCCAGTCAACGATCACGTCCGCCCCACCACCGGCAATAACCTGTGGCGGGGCAATGTCCGGGCCGCCCGGATTGATCGTGACATCAAGATCGGCTTATTCATAAAAGCCCTTTTCCTGTGCCACATAGTAACCGGTGAACTGTGCCTGGGTTACCCATTTAAGCTGCAGGGTGACCTCGTCCGCTGCCATCGCCGAAAGCGATGCCATGCCGACACTTACCCCCAACGCAGTCGCAAATACTTTCTTCATTCGTCGATGTCTCCTCTGGTTATTGTCAAGTCCTCCCGACGGGTCGTCTTTTGGTGCCTTTAATGGCGACGTACCCGAAATGACGGATGCCATGACGTCGCCTTTCTTTCGACGTAGGCCACGGCTCCGTAAAAGGCGGTCCCCGCCAGGGCCGCCAATGCAATTTCCGCCCAGACCATATCGACATTCATCCGCCCGACTTCGGTCGAGATACGGAAACCCATGCCAACGATCGGGGTGCCGAAAAATTCGGCGACGATGGCGCCAATCAGCGCAAGCGTGGAATTGATTTTAAGCGCGTTAAAGACAAACGGCATTGCCGCTGGCAACCGCAACCGGAACAGCGACGACCAGTAGCCCGACGCATAAGTCGCCATCAGGTCCTTCTCAAGCGCGCCTGCCGCATTCAGCCCAGTCACCGTATTCACCAGCATCGGGAAGAAGGTCATGATCACAATCACGGCCGCCTTCGATTGCCAGTCAAACCCGAACCACATCACCATGATCGGGGCCACTCCAATGATCGGTAGCGCCGACACCATATTGCCCAGCGGCAAAAGCCCTCGTTTCAAGAACGGTACCCGGTCAACCGCAATCGCCACGATAAAGGCACTGCCGCAACCAATCACATAACCGCTGATCACGGCCTTGATGAAGGTCTGATGGAAATCTGCTGCCAGAATGTCGGTCGAACTGATGAAACGAAGCCCGATGGCGCTTGGTGCAGGAAGCAAAACCTGCGGCACGCCAAAGCCCGCCACGATCACCTCCCAAAGGAACAGCAACCAGATGCCAAACGCGATTGGCACCAGAATGTTGGCGAATTGCTGTTTCACGGTTTCAAGACTGCGATAACGCGCAACAACATCAATCCCTCGCCAGACAAACGCCCAAAGCGACAGGATAAACAGCCAGAACCCGGTTCCGGCATGACCGGCAACACCATAATCATAAAGCGCGGCTATCGCCTGCGAGCAGCCAAACACCGCCACCGCCAGAATGATTGCCGCATACTGGATGCGACTGACACCAAGCCATGTAAAGGCCGCACCGGTAATCACACACAACGCCATCGCCACCGCAATGCCTGAAATATCGCTGACAAAGGCGACTTGTTTGCCGCTGTCGGGATCAATTCCGGTTAACGGGAAGATCAAAGCTAGCAAGGCCGTAATCGCCGCAACCAGACAGAATTTATCAAGTTTGATATTGGTCATCCGCGTACTCCCATTCTGGCAAGTACACGGCGTTCGCACCATCCAACCATCACCACCATGATCGCGGCAACAAAGGCCGCCGTCAGCAATGCCGACCAGATCTGGATGGTCTGCCCGTAATACGACCCAGCCAGAAGACGCGCTCCCAATCCGGCCTGCGCACCTGTCGGCAATTCACCGACAATTGCCCCGACCAGACTGATCGCAATCGCAACCTTCAGACTGGCAAACAGATAGGGCATCGCTGATGGCAGGCGAAGCGACCAGAAAGTCTGCCATTTCGATGCGTTATAGGTCCGCATCAGATCAAGCTGGATCACCTGCGGCGAACGCAGGCCCTTGACCATGCTGATCGTCACCGGGAAGAAACACAGATAGGTGGAAATGATTGCCTTTGGCACCAGCCCCTTAAGTCCAATCGCGCCCAGCACAACGACGATCATCGGGGCAATGGCAAGAATCGGAATGGTCTGGGATGAAATCACCCACGGCATCAGGCTTTTTTCAAGTGTCACCACATGAACGATCCCGACCGCCAGCAAAATGCCAAGTGCTGTACCGATCAGAAACCCCAGCAGGGTCGATGAAAGCGTCACCCATGTGTGGTAAACCAGCGACCGTTTGGACGTGATCGCGGTCGCGAAAATGGTTTTATACATTTCCAGCGCGACCTGATGCGGGGCCGGAAGGATCGGTCGTTCCTGCGCCAGCGTATCTTCGATCAAGCGCGTGGTTGTCCAAGTTTCCCCCGCGCGGTTATAGCGATCAATCTGGGTCGGCGCGTTCATGAATACCGCCCCGACATACCAGATGACAAACAGCGCAATCAGCACCACCGTCACCGGGCCAGCCTGCCCGGACATCAGGCGCGACCAGAGCGATGCACCGCCCATCGCACCATTCATCGTTGCGGCATTACTCGTCATAGCTATGCCCCGCCCGCAACCCTTCGCGTACACGATGGGCTACTTCCAGGAATTCAGGCGTTTCGCGGATATCAAGGCCGCGATCCTTGGGGAAATCTGTCTTGATCACGTCAATGATCCGCCCCGGCCTTGGCGACATCACAACGATCTTGGTCGAAAGATAAACCGCTTCAGGGATCGAATGGGTGACAAAGGCCACCGTCTTGTTGGTCCGCGCCCACAGTTTCAAAAGCTGTTCATTCAGATGATCACGAACAATTTCATCAAGCGCCCCGAACGGCTCATCCATCAGAAGCAGATCAGCATCAAAACTTAGCGCGCGCGCAATCGATGCACGCTGCTGCATCCCGCCCGAAAGCTGCCACGGGAATTTCTTTTCAAACCCGTTCAGTTCAACAAGTTTAAGGGCCTCGTGCCCCCGTTTGATCCGTTCTTCACGGGGAATTTCCATGATTTCCAGCGGCAGGGTCACGTTACGTTCAATCGAACGCCACGGCAGAAGGGCCGGTGCCTGAAACACATAACCATAAGCACGATTTTCACGCGCTTCCTGCGGCGAAACACCATTGATCGAAATATCACCACCCGTGGCCTTTTCCAGATCGGCAATCACGCGTAACAGCGTGGTTTTGCCGCAGCCCGACGGGCCGATAAAGGAAACGAAATCACCACGTTCAATCGTCAGATCAACGTCGGACAAGGCATAGACCGGCCCGTCAGCGGTTTGAAAGGTCAACGACAGTTTTTGAATATCAACAACTGCGTCTGCGGATGCGGGCATTTGCGCCACATTATTGACGACTGCTTTTAACGTCATGGGTTATCCCCTGATCGAATGTCTCTCTAAAGCCTCCCTCAGGGTCGTTGCCCTGCACCTTGCCGACTTGTGTTTTGTCCGGTCATTTGGCGCCGGACTATAAAGTGTCGGTCAAAGCAAAACGACGAGCGGGGCACATGCTCCGTTCGTCGTTAAAATCTCAGTTGCCGTCGGTCAGGCGGGTATAGGTCGAAGGCCGACGGTCGCGGAAAAACTGCCACGTGTTCCGCACTTCACGTACCACGGACATATCCATGTCATGCACGACCAGCTCGTCCTGATCGCGTGATGCTTCCTTCTCGATCACACCGCGCGGATTGACGAAATAGCTTTGGCCGTAAAACTCGCCGATATCCCACGGCATTTCACGGCCAACCCGGTTGATCGCTCCGATATAGCATCCGTTTGCAACCGCCGATGCAGGTTGTTCCAACTTCCACAGATGTTCGGAAAGCCCGGCCACCGTTGCCGACGGATTGACGATATATTCAGCACCATTAAGCGCCAGTCCGCGCCAGCCTTCGGGGAAGTGCCGATCATAGCAGATATAAACGCCAAGCTTGCAATACTGGGTATCAAACACCGGCCAGTCCGAAACGCCGGGCTTGAAGAAAAACTTCTCCCAGAAACCGGCAACCTGCGGGATATGAG
>CAMPHD010000132.1 GCA_946885765.1 uncultured Thalassospira sp. | reverse complement strand
GCCATTTTGCCCTTTTCCGTCACATCATCGGCGAAATCGGCAACCGATCGGTCAAAAACCAGATCGTAACGCACCATCACGGTCGTTTCTTCATCCCCATCCATGATGGCGTTGGTCTTGGTGACATTTTCAACATGACCGACTTTGGCATAGGGATCATCGCGAAAACGTTCGATCACGGCGGTGGTAATCTCGTCGCCGTTAGGCCCTTCAACGGCTGTATCGTCACAAGCTGCCAGAATCGCCAATGACGGCAAAATCAGGAAAAATGCAAAAAAACGACTGATGCGACGCATCGATAAGTTCCTTGTGCCTGAATACGGTTATTGCGCTGACCTATTACAGCCCGATGTGGCAGAAATCAGGTCGACAACGCCCTCACTCAGACGTCATGATCTTCAGGGCTGCCCAACCCATCTGCCCTTTATCTTAACGAAATCGACGTCGCGAGCCACGTTAAAGCGCTGACCTTTTTCAAATTCGCCATAAAGGCTGGTCAAGCCCGTCAATTCGACAGTTCCCAGAATACCAAGATGACCCCGGAACCGTTCGCGTTCATCCCCGGAAACCGATCCCGGATCGGCCAATATGCGGATAGCTCGGGAAAAATCCATATCGAACACAAGTTCATACCGAACCGATACCCGCCTGCGATCACCGGCAACCGGTTCCAACCCCGTAACCGTGACATCTTCAAGATGCGACACCAACCCGGTCAGGGTCTCGCCATGCAACTCTTTCAGGCTGGCCGTAACAGTTTCCGGCAACGGGCCAGATTCACTGCATGCCACCAGCATCAATAGAACAGCACAAACTCCGATGCGCCATCTGCGTACAAATTCCAACGTCTCATTCCCACGATTACCGGTTGTTTTTCTTTATATAACAGCCTCTTAAAGTAAAATGGCGGAGATTGCATCAGCAATTCCGCCATTTCAAAAATATTGCTTTTCCCGGACTTAGCCGTGTTCAGCTTCGTGTGCCGCCAGCGCCGCCAGATTGACAAGGTCGTTAACCGTACTGCCCATCTGGGTGATCTGTGCCGGTTTTTCCAGACCGATCATTACCGGACCGACAACCGTACCCCCACCCAGCTTGTCGAGAAGCTTGGAGGCCGTAGTCGCCGCATGCAAGGCCGGCATCACCAGAACGTTGGCCGGACCTGAAAGACGGCAGAACGGATACAGTTTCAGCAATTCGGTATCGAGTGCGACATCAACCGCGATATCGCCATCGAATTCGAAATCGACATTGCTACGCTCAAGGATGCCAACCGCCTCGCGGATACGGTCGGTATCGGTACTCCACGGGTTACCAAACGTCGAATGCGATACCATTGCCACACGCGGCTCGTGACCAAGCTGGCGGGCTTTTTCGGCCGCCTGGATCGCAATCTCGGCAAGCTGCTCGGCATCGGGCATGTTATGCACACGCGTATCGGCAATAAACACGGTCCGGCCTTTGGCAATTGCAATCGAAAGGCCCATCGGGATTTCGCCCGGCTTGGCATCAATCACCGAACTGATATCGGTAAAGCTGCGATGGAAGTTCCGCGTCAGGCCGGTAATCAGACCATCCGCATCACCCTTTGCCACCATGACTGCGGCAAAGACGTTACGCTTCTGGTTAACCATGCGCTGGCAATCACGCCACAGGAAGCCTTTGCGCTGCAGACGGCCATACAGGAACTCGGCATATTCCTTGTTCTTGTGCGACAGGGCCGCATTGCTGATTTCAACCCCCTCAAGGCTTTCGATACCAAGCGATTTGGCCGATTCCGCGATCCTGTCCTCGCGCCCGATCAGGATCGGAGTGCCGTAACCGGAATTGCGATACGCCACGGCGGCACGAATAACCGTTTCTTCTTCGCCCTCGGCAAAAGCAATGCGTTTCGGGTGGGCTCGCACATAATCGGAAATCAGCTGCAGATGCGCCGCCGTCGGGTCAAGGCGACCGCGCAGCTGATTTTCATATTCCGCCATATCAATGATTGGTCGGCGTGCAACACCACTGTCCATCGCGGCTTGCGCGACGGCCTTCGGCACAGCAATGATCAGGCGCGGGTCAAACGGTGCCGGAATGATATATTCCGGACCATATTGCAGACGACGGCCGGAATAGGCCGCAGCAACCTCGTCAGGCACATCTTCACGCGCCAAGGATGCCACCGCATGGGCGGCGGCAATTTTCATATCCTCGTTGATCGTAGATGCCTGAACATCAAGCGCACCGCGGAAGATATAAGGGAAGCCAAGCACGTTATTGATCTGGTTGGCATAGTCCGAACGACCGGTCGCGCAAATCGCATCATTGCGGATCGCGGCAACGTCTTCCGGGCTGATTTCCGGGTCCGGGTTTGCCATGGCAAAGATAATCGGCTGTTTCGCCATGCTTTTGACCATGGTCGCCGTCACCGCCCCTTTGACCGACAGGCCAAAGAACGCATCCGCCCCGTCCATTGCTTCTTCAAGCGTGCGGGCATCTGTTTCGGCGGCATGGGCCGACTTCCACTGGTTCATGCCGTCTTCACGGCCTTTATAGATCACTCCGCGCGAGTCACACATGATGACATTGTCGGGCGATACACCCATGCTTTTGACAAGCTCACAACATGCAATCGCCGCCGCACCGGCCCCGTTGATTACAAGCTTGATGTCTTTAAGCTCGCGCCCGGTCAGGTCGCAGGCATTGATCAGGCCGGATGCGGCAATAATCGCCGTACCATGCTGGTCATCATGGAAGACCGGAATATCCATCAGTTCGCGCAGGCGCTGCTCGATGATGAAGCATTCCGGTGCCTTGATGTCTTCAAGATTGATCCCGCCAAAGGACGCGCCAAGGAACCGCACGCAATTGACGAACTCGTCAACATCCTCAGTCGATACTTCAAGGTCAAAGCCGTCGACATCGGCAAAACGCTTGAACAGGACGGCCTTGCCTTCCATCACCGGTTTGGACGCCAGCGCCCCCAGATTGCCAAGTCCCAGAACGGCGGTACCGTTCGAGATCACGGCAACGATATTGCCCTTTGACGTATAGTCATAGGCCGTAGCCGGGTTCTTGGCGATCTCGAGGCATGGCACTGCCACCCCCGGGGAATAGGCAAGTGAAAGATCGCGCTGTGTGGTCAGCGGCTTGGATGGAGTGATTTCGATTTTTCCGGGGCGGCCACTTGAATGAAACAGCAGCGCTTCGCGGTCACGAACCTTGATTTCTGAATCTGACATATATTTTCACTGACGCTTGCGTGGTGGGTTGGAAAGCGGTGAGAACCTGTAAACTTTAACCCGGCAATCAGGTGTGGAGCCGTCCTGCCGGACCGCCCAATAAATCAGGCTTCTGGCCCCGGGTCAAAGGCGACGTTAACGGCAACCGCAAAATTACGTAGCGTTTTCCGTATGTTGCAGCGCATCATATTCCAACCGGTCATAAAAAAGGCGATCATTTCTGATCGCCTTTAACGTTTTACCAAACCATACCCGTCATGCGACAAAATGCGAATATATACGCAGGATCAAGGGATTAACCCTGATGCAGATGGATGTTCTCCGCCCCATGTTTTTTCAGGATCGCGGTCGCTCTGGTTTCTGCATCGTCTTTGTCTGGATCGATCCGCACCCACAGGATCACCGACCCGGCATTAACCGCGCGCGCGAAATCTTCGGTATGCGGGGTAGATGTCACTTCCTCGATAAATTCGCGCAGTGCCACCGCGCCAACACCAGCACCCACCGCAATGGCGACCGGTGCGGTTGCCGCCCCGCCAAACAGCGCAATCGCGCCCGATGCCACCAATGGCACCTCGTATTTCGCTTCGCCGACCAGCGCGGTCAGCACATCGGACCAGGATCGACCATCCGACCCGGCAACATCAATCGATTCATGGGAACTTAAAACCGACAGGTCCGTGCGCGAAAATCCGCTATCGCGCAATTCCCGAACCGCGGCATCAAAGCTGTCTTTTGTCTCGAACAATCCAACCAGTTCCGGTGCCTGACGGGTCGCTTGGTCTGCTGCCATCTTCTTATCTCCTTGGTCACTGGTCAAAGGGCGGCAAATCGGCGATGATCGCGCTACTTTGCTGCCAACCTATCTTAACATATTTTACAGAAAATCAGGCATTGCAATGGCATAGGTCAAAAACTGCTACCGGGCCGTTTCATCCCCTCGTCAATGCCTTCAGGGTTTGCTATCACACTCGTCATGAACAATATTGCGGATCCTTCCAATACCCAAACCGTCCCACTTTCGTTCGATACCGAAGGTGCGACCCCGATGATGATGCAGTTCCTTGAAATCAAGGAACAGTATCAGGACTGCCTTCTGTTTTACCGGATGGGCGACTTTTACGAGCTGTTCTTCGACGATGCCGTCAAAGCCGCCGAAGCACTCGATATCGCACTGACAAAACGCGGCAAGCACCAGGGTAACGAAATTCCCATGGCCGGTGTTCCGGTCCATAGCCACGAAACATATTTGCAACGTCTGATCCGCAAAGGTTTCCGTGTCGCCGTCTGCGAACAGATGGAAGATCCGGCCGAAGCCAAAAAACGTGGTGCCAAATCCGTCGTCAAACGCGGCGTTGTCCGCCTGATCACTCCTGGAACCCTTACCGAAGACAGCCTTCTGGATGCACGGCGCCATAACTATCTGGCTGCCGTATCCGAGGTTCGCGGCAAAGTCGGTCTGGCGTGGCTTGATATGTCGACCGGCGATTTTTACGTTCAACCCTGTGACATGGGCAGCCTCCCGGCTGCGTTGGCGCGTCTTGACGCGGGGGAACTTCTGATATCGGACAAGCTTCTGAATCGTTCGGAAATGTTCGATATTTATGCCGAATACAAAAACGTCATTACGCCGCAACCCGCATCGCGCTTTGATGCGGAAAATGCCCAGCTTCGCCTGAAAAAACTATATGAAGTTGCCGCCCTAGATGCGTTTGGCGGGTTCGAAATTGCCGAACTTTCGGCGGCCGGAGCGCTGATTGATTATGTCGATCTGACCCAAAAGGGCCAGATGCCGCGCCTTGCCCCACCCCAGCGCATGGCCGCCGGTGCCGCGATGGAAATCGATGCCGCCACCCGCCGGTCGCTGGAACTGATCCAAACCCAATCGGGCGAACGCAAGGGATCGCTTTTATCGGTCATCGACCGTACCCGGACTGGCGCCGGAGCCCGCTTGCTGGCGGCCCGCCTGTCCGCACCGCTGACCGATGCGAGCACGATCAATCAACGCCTTGATCTGGTTTCATATTTCCATGATCGCGATACCCTGCGGTCCGATTTGCGATCCGCCCTCGGCGAATGCCCGGATATCGAACGTGCATTGTCACGTCTGTCCGTCGGTCGTGGCGGCCCGCGCGATCTTGCTGCGATGCGTGATGGTCTGGCCTGCGCCTTTGCGATTGGCAACCTTCTGCACAAACCCGATGGTGGCAATGACGGACTGACGACCCAACCCGCGGCCCTTGTCGATCACCTGACCGATATGGGCCATCACGGCGATCTGGTTGATTTGCTGCGCCGGTCGCTCAGCGAAAATCTGCCGCTGCTGGCACGTGACGGCGGCTTTATAGCGGGCGGCTATCATCCACCGCTTGACGAATTGCGCATGCTTTCAAGCGAAAGCAAAAAGCTGATCGCCAATCTTCAAGCCCGATATACCGAACAAACGGCCATCACCAGCCTTAAGGTCAAGCACAACAACGTCCTTGGCTACTTCATCGAGGTACCGGCCAAGCAGGCCGACCGGATGATGGAAATTGATGAATTTATTCATCGCCAGACTATGGCCAATGCGGTCCGTTTCACCACGGTCGAGTTATCCGAACTCGAAAGCAAGGTTTCCAAGGCCGGGGATCAGGCGCTTGCGCTTGAACTTGAACTGTTTGACACACTGGTCGCAAGTGTCCTTGAACATGCCGATGCCATTGCCCGCTGCGCGCAGGCGCTGGCCGGGCTTGATGTGTCGGCCGCCTTGGCCGAACTGGCGCGTGATCAGGGATGTATCCGCCCGACCATTGATGACAGCCTTGCCTTTGATATCCGTGGTGGTCGCCATCCGGTGGTGGAAGCCGCCCTGCGCGAAAATGGCGACAGTTCATTTGTCGCCAATGACTGCCGTCTTGAAGGCGAACAAAGCCTGTGGCTGATTACTGGCCCAAACATGGCCGGTAAATCGACCTTCCTGCGCCAGAATGCCCTGATTGCGGTTCTGGCTCAAATCGGTGCCTTTGTGCCCGCTGAAACCGCCCATATCGGTGTGATTGACCGGCTGTTTTCGCGCGTCGGGGCGGCGGATGATCTGGCGCGTGGCCGGTCGACCTTCATGGTTGAAATGGTAGAAACCGCCGCCATCCTTAATCAGGCATCCGACCGTTCGCTGGTTATCCTTGATGAAATCGGGCGCGGTACGGCAACATTTGATGGTCTTTCGATTGCCTGGGCGGTTGTCGAAAACCTTCATGAAGTCAATAAATGCCGCGGCCTTTTCGCAACCCACTATCATGAACTGACAGCCCTTGCCGCCAAGCTTGCCCATCTGTCCTGCCACACCATGCTGATCAAGGAATGGCAGGGCGAAGTCGTCTTCCTGCACGAAGTCGGCGCAGGCAGTGCAGATCGGTCTTACGGCATTCATGTCGCCCAGCTTGCAGGCCTGCCCAAACCGGTAATCAAACGCGCCGAACAAGTATTAAAAACCCTCGAAAAGGGCGAACAGGGCGGTGCGGTTTCCAAACTAGCCGATGACCTGCCGCTTTTTGCGGCCGCCATCGAGCAGGTCAAACAGGAAGAAAAGGCCAAAACCCCGGCATTGTCGCCGGAACAAAAGGCGCTTCTGGATGCCGTCGGCGAAATTGATCCCGATAACATGTCCCCACGCGAGGCCCTTGATGCGCTGTATCGTTTGCGTGCCATGCGCGATTGATTTCGCATCTGTCGCGAAAAATATCGGCCAACGCATTAAAAACAGGCACTTTGCCCTTATATCAGGCAGGTGCCTGTTTGCTTTTTGATGTTAAACTCCAGCGATCAACCAAAGACTGGCATCGGAAACACGGCATGCCATATGCATTGGAACCGTCCAAAAGGGCAAACAGCCAGTTCATGCCAGACCCGACCGAGGAAACCGCTTCAAGTGACGTATAGAATCAAGAAACAGCGCGAAATCATCGACCGCCGCAAAATCTTTGCCGAGCTTGAAGCCATCGCTGCCGATACGGACCTGACATCCTTCAAACAGCGCGCGGAAATCCTCAAACGCCTCAAAGCCGTTCTGGAAGATGGGCGCAGGGTCATCCGTGCCCGGTTCGAAGAAACCAATTCCGGGCAGGACGCGGTCTTTTCCAACAGTTTCCTGATCGATCAGATTGTCCGCCTGATCCATGATTTCGCCCTGAAATTCGTCTATCCGCTGCATAATCCAACCAATGAACAACGCATGGCCGTCGTCGCGGTTGGCGGTTACGGACGCGGCGATATGGCACCGCAGTCCGATGTCGATATCCTGTTTCTGTTTCCCTATAAGCAAACCGCGCACGGCGAACAGGTTGTCGAGTATATCCTTTATATGCTCTGGGATCTGGGGCTTAAGGTCGGTCATGCCACCCGTTCAATCGATGATTGTCTCCGCATGGGCAAACAGGACATCACCATTCGTACCAACCTGCTTGAAAGCCGGTTCGTCTGGGCGGATGAAGAAGTCTATAAAACCTTCCGCACCCGTTTCATGGAAGAACTGGTCAAGGGCACCGGGCTTGAATTCATCGAAGGCAAACTGAACGAACGCGATGAACGCCATATCCGCATGGGTGACTCACGCTATGTCGTGGAACCCAACGTCAAGGACGGCAAGGGCGGCCTTCGCGATCTTCATACCCTGTTCTGGATCGGCAAATATCTTTATCGCGTCAACAATCCGCTTGAACTGGTCGACCTCAAGGTCTTAACCCGCAAGGAAGCACAAGGGTTTCTCAAGGCGCAAAACTTCCTGTGGTCGGTACGCTGCTGGCTGCATTACCTGACCGGGCGCGAAGAAGACCGCCTGACATTCGATATGCAACGCGATATCGCCGATAAGCTCGGCTATAC
>CAMPHD010000131.1 GCA_946885765.1 uncultured Thalassospira sp. | reverse complement strand
ACGCCGCACCGAACAATCAGTACAGCCGGGAAACTGACACACGTCATTAAACACAAAAAAAAGGGGACGGAAAACCGTCCCCTTCTCATGCTTGATTAATCCTGAATGGATTAGAAGTTCAGAGCAATACCGGTAACAACGCCGTAGCCTTCGTTGTCAGCAGCCGACTCTTCGTCGAACCAGAAGACCGAAGACTGCCACGAAACGCCAGCACCAAGGGTGTAGTTCAGGCCAACGGAAGCTGCCTGCAGCTCTTCGTCACCTTCTTCCTGATATGCATAGGTTGCCGAAACAGAAGCGGCATCCATTGCGTAGGAAACGCCGAGATCAAATGCATCGACTTCATCACCAGTTTCCGGCTCAACATGGCCATAGGAACCACCAACGGTGAAGTTACCGAAGCCAACATTTACACCAGCGCCGTACCAATCGTCTTCGTCCTGATTTTCACCTTCGACAGAGAGACCAAGCGAGAAGCCGTCGAAGTCCGCATCATAAGCAATAGCAGCGGAAACGATATTGTCGCCATCACCGCTCGCATCGTTCTGACCACTGTCGTCAGCAAACGACACACCAGCCTGGAAACCACCAAGCGACGGGGTGTAGTAAGTTGCGCGGTTCTGGTCACCACTCGAAGGAGCCGTATCGATAATACCAGCTTCGTTGTACCAGTCTTCAATGCCGCCATCGTTCGGGCCAACCGGACCGACGCGCGGAGCGGAAACAGCCATCGAATCAGCGGCGCTATCGTTTTTACCAATTTCGATACGACCGAAACCACCATTCACGAACAGGAACTGCTCATCAACCTGATCACCCGAAGAAGATTCACCTTCGAGTTCGATGTGCGCGCCAATTTCGATACCGTTATCAAGGGTGGTGCGACCGTCGAAATAAACTTCGGTATCAGACTGGAAAGCGTTTACGCGACCTGCACCACCCGGTGCATCTTCATCAGCGAAACCGATCCACTGTTCCATGTAACCACCGACCGACAGTTTAATCGGTTCGGAAGCCGAAGCCTGGCCCGCGAAAGCAACAGCGACGATTGCGCTGGAAGCAAACAGAATCTTTTTCATCTTTTCCCTCAACGTCTTTGCAAGTGCGGAAAACCGCCTAACAAAAATAGGTGAACGACTTTTCCGCCGTTCGGTTCGCTGATGATGGAGCCAGTAAATGCGGTGCAGGTCAACAACACTGTGATCGAAAAGATACATTTTTGCATGCGCGTTGCATATTTGACACACATGTTTTTGTTTGCTGAAACGCGCGTCGGCCCTATAGTGCGGTCAGTAAATTCTGAGCCTTGGACAAGGAATAGACCGTGCGACTGCCTTTTGTAAAAGTACTTACCACATCCCTGATCTCTGTGCTTTTGGCTGCATGTGCCGGTTCGCAATCGGATTATGACAGTTATCCAGGATCGGCACCTGGCGACCAGCGTGTCGGAACCAAAGGCCGAGCTGCCACAACTGCTGACATCAAAGAACAAGGTACACTCTTCGGGTCAGACGGGCTCAATTTCCTCGGCGGAGATGATAACAAACAGCAAGGCGGCGGCACCGGTATTGGTGTCAACAGCTTCCTGTGGCGCGCGTCGCTTGATACGCTATCCTTCATGCCTCTCAACTCGGCCGATCCGTTTGGCGGTGTGATCATTACCGACTGGTACAGCCCGCCGGAAACGCCAAACGAACGTTTCAAGATTACAGGCTATATCCTTGGTACTGCCCTTCGCTCGGACGCTATCAAGGTTTCTGTCTTCCGGCAGGTCCGTGTTGGATCGGATCAGTGGGCCGACGCAGTAGTAGAGCCTGGTACGGTGACCGCAATGGAAGATTCGATACTGACTCGTGCACGTCAGCTGCGCATCGACAGCGCAACGGCACAGTCTCAGTAAGCATCATCTTCTGATAATGCCCGGCAAAAGCATGACTGACACACCTTTATATGTGTCACAAAATTACAACCCCCATTCGCTTACTCGTGAATGGGGGTTTGTGTTGGCTGAGATTCGTCCGGCATTCACTTTGCAAAATGGTGATTTGCGCACCGCTCGTCTTGTCATTGCGAAGGACATACAGGCCCGTCTGCCGAAACCTGTAACGAATCTTCCGCTCCATGCAGGCATAGTATCAACCGACACCATAGACAATGATCCAGCATCGCTGCACCGACAGGTGGGCAGCGATATTCTCTGCCTGATGCTTCTTGCCGATGTACCGCTTGATCGCACACTTCATATCACCCAAAGCAGCCTGATTGGCCATTGGCGCTGGCTGCGTCAGGTATGGGCGCATCTGAGCACCCAAAAAGTATCTGAGGCATCAGGTTTAGAATCATCTGAATTCCAAAAGAGCCTGAAGAACGACGTGATCGATGAAATAGCCAAAGGCCGCTTTAATACTGCGATTGCAGCCTTGCGCTCCGAGTTCAAAAGCTTACGGATCTCACAAGACGCATCGTGTGACCTAGATTCCAGACTTTCTTTCATCCGGAACCTAACTCTGTTTTGCCCTTTGATCGGAACGGAACTATTGTACCGTCTTGGTAATCCACCTTACGGCACAAACCATCACGTAAAAGATAGCGAGGAATGACGTTGCGCTCTCTGATATCGATTATTGCCCTGCTTGCCCTCACCGGACTTACAGCCTGTGGTTTCCGCCCGCTATATGCCGAGGATAAGGGTGGTGACAGCACGGCCGCCGATATGACCAAGGTCAAAATATCGATGATGGAAGACCGGATCGGTCAACTGACACGTAGCGTTTTGGTCGAGACATTAACTCCGCGCGGTCAGACGTCCAGCCCCGAATATTCCCTCGATATTGGCTTAAGTGAAGCAGTCTCCGAGTTGGGCTATACCAAGGACAACGAAGCGACGATCGCAGACTATATCCTGAGTGCCAATTATCGGCTGTCTCGTATTTCTGATTCCAAAGTACTCCGTACGGGTACGCTGCGCGCACGCACCACATACAACCTCGTCGAGTCCGACTTTGCCTCTCTCGAGGCCGAATCCGCCGCGCGGTCTGACGCCGCCCGCAACCTTGCACGTCAACTGGCCAACCAGGTCGCTGTCGGCCTGCGCAGCGGGCGTTAGGTAACATTTCGTTATGAAGCTCAAGGCAGCACAGGTTGAAAATTTCCTTCGCGCTCCTGATGCCAAGGCGCAACTCATCCTGATCTATGGTGAGGATGAAGGGCTTGTACGCGAACGAGCAGTCAGGCTTGCCAAAACCGTCAACGAGGACCTCAAGGATCCGTTTCGCGTCGTCGAACTTGGTACTGCCCAGCTTAAGGAAGACGCCAGCCGTCTGCGCGATGAAGCAGCCGCCATCAGTTTCGGCGGTGGACGTCGTGTCATCCGCATCCGCGACATTGGCGAGGCACAGGCCGCAGTGATTGCCGATTTCCTTGCCGATCCGGCTGGTGATGCCCTGATCGTGATAGAAGCCGGAAGCCTTCCGTCCAAATCAAAGTTGCGTCAAGCGGTTGAAAAAGCGGGCAATGGCATGGCACTGCCCTGCTATGCGGATAGCGGTAGGGATATCGAGACCCTCATCAATTCCGTGATGGAAGATCACAAGCTGCGTATTGACCGCGATGCTATTCGATATCTGGTGGGAAATCTCGGCTCCGATCGAATGATTTCCCGAAGCGAACTTGAAAAGCTGGCTCTTTACGCCCTGAAAGAAGGTCAGGTCACTCTGACCGACGCCATGGCCTGTGTAGGCGATAGTTCCGCCCGCCACTATGATGATGTTGTCCAGGCCGTATCACAGGGCAATGTCGCAAACCTTGATAGCGCCCTGACCCGGCTGGTAGAAGAAGGCCTAAATCCGGTTGGCGCGCTTCGCATGATGATCAGCTATTTCCAGAAATTGCATCTGGTCAAGGGTCAGATGGCACAGGGCACCAATGCCGAACAGGCAATGAAATCGTTGCGTCCGCCCCTGTTTTTTAAGGCCGCAGATCAGTTTCGCGCCAATTTGAACAATTGGGCTCTTAACAATCTACAACGCGCCCTGCAAATCCTGCTCGAAGCCGAAAAGGACTGCAAAAGTGGCCTCGCCATCCCCGAAACCATCGCGCATCGCGCCATGATCAAGGTCGCTGTTGCCCGCCAGAAACAGGGCCGACGCTAAGCGCATCTATTACAAACGGCCCTGAGACAGTTCGATTCCCCGGGCCGTTTATTATCGCAAGCTCACGAAGCTGATCCGGCTTTTCACGATTAATGTTTTGGCCATCCTGCTTGAGTTTGTTACCTGCGTTGGCTCCCACTTCCTCGAATTTCCGTATCCGACAAGGTTTCAAGCGCCTCTTCATCGACTTCACTCTGCTCGATTGGCATATCGCCTTCCGGCTCGTCTGAAAACGCGTTGTTGGGTTCAAGTGCGATATCGGTCGCATCCGCAATCGATTCGAGCTCATCGGTCAGAAGGTCTGCATCGTTATCATCACCATCTTCATCATCAATGAACATCGAGTCGAATTCATTGTCACCGTCGCCCTGCGGAACAAGCGGATCATCATTAGAATTTTGCGCCGTTTCGCCTAGCCGTCCCTGACTAAGCCGTTTCAGAATATCGTCAAGCTGCTCCAGCGTTTCATACCGGACAGAGATTTTTCCTCCTGCCCCGTCAAAGTCGATATTCACCGCTAACCCCAACATATTGCTAAGGTCATGTTCCAAAGCTACTGTATCTGGGTCTTTGTCGTTTCCACGTGCCGATGAAGGCTTCTTCTGGCGCGAGGATTTACCACCATCGCTTTTCACCAGTTTTTCTGTCTGGCGAACGTTCAGGCCCTTCTTGACGATCTGAGCCGCCAGCTCGACCGCATTATCCGCTCCCAGAAGCGCACGCGCATGACCAGGGCTCAGTACCCGGTCCGACAACATCTGTTTGATCGGTGCTGGCAGGGTCAACAAACGCAGGCTGTTGGCAATGTGACTACGGCTTTTGCCGAGCGCCTGAGCCAGTGCTTCCTGAGTATGCGAAAAATCGCTCATCAGGCGGCTATACCCCTCGGATTCCTCAAGCGGCGACAGATCCTGCCGTTGCAGGTTCTCAATCAGAGCAATCTCGGCGGTTTCCCGGTCGTCAAAATCACGCACCAGAACCGGCACTTCGTGCAATTGTGCCCGCTGTGCCGCCCGCCAGCGCCGCTCGCCAGCAATAATTTCGTATGTTGTTTCGCCCGTCGAAGATGCACGCACCAAAATGGGCTGAATAATGCCTTTCTGGCGGATTGATGCCGCCAGATCGTCAATCGCCTCATCATCGAAATTACTGCGCGGCTGGAAAGGCGACGGTTTCAGGTCGGTGATCGCGATCAGCTGTGTCGTACCTCCCGGGCCGGGATGAGCTGCATTCTCATCGCTACCGGCAACCGCTGCGCCGACATCCTCGTCTTCCTCGCCTAGCAGGGCCGAAAGTCCACGTCCCAAACCGCGCTTTTTTGCCTCGCTCATGCCTTCACCCCTTCGCGTTTCAGAACTTCGCTTGCCAGATTAAGATATGCCCGTGACCCCGGACATTTCATGTCATAGACCAACACCGGCGTTCCATGGCTCGGCGCCTCGGACACACGAACATTCCGCGGGATCACCGTGCGGTAAACGACATCACCGAAATAATCGCGCACGTCATTGGCAACCTGTGCCGACAGATTATTGCGTTTGTCATACATCGTCAAAACGATGCCCTGGATTTCGAGCGTCGGGTTAAAAGCCTTTTTTACCCGCTTGATGGTCCGCACCAGATGGCTGATCCCTTCAAGGGCAAAGAATTCGCACTGCAACGGCACCAATACCGCATCACTAGCAACCAGCGCATTCAACGTCAGCAACCCAAGCGATGGCGGACAATCAATCAGCACGTAATCAACATCATGCGGTAAGCGACCCAGCGATTCCTTAAGTTGCATTTCGCGGCGGTCAAAATCGACCAGCTCAATCTCCGCGCCTGACAAATCCATACCCGAAGGCACGATACTCAACCGCGGAATGGCGGTCGGCTTGCGCGCCTCTTCAAGAGTATTGCCATTGATCAATACGTCATAGGAACTGATCTGCCGTTCCGATGGACGCAGGCCCAAACCGGTACTGGCATTGCCCTGCGGATCAAGATCGACGATCAGAACCCGCTGATTTACAGCCGCCAGCGCGGTCGCCAAATTGATCGTGGTCGTGGTCTTGCCGACTCCGCCCTTCTGATTGGCAACGGCAATAATCCGCGGCCGGTGACCGGCCTCGGAAGAGATTGAAAGCGGCAGATCAATAACGTCGGTCACCGGTCAACTCCTTGCAAAATCATCACCACACCGTCCGGATCGACTAGGCTGGCATGGGTGGTTACAGTGAAAGTCCAACCAGCCACACGTGCTTCGGCCAGCTCATCCTCAAAGGCACGCCCCTTTAGCAACACATAATGCCCACCCGGCTTCAGATGACGCTGCCCAAGCTCCAGAAGCTTTGGCAGCGGTGCAAACGCACGGGCGGTAATCACATCGGCTTCGCGCGGCGCGGCGGCTTCTATCCGCTCCCGGGCAATTTTCGTCTTGCCCAAAACACCGCAAACCCTTGCGGCTTCCAGTAAAAACACGGTTTTCTTGGTATTCGATTCCATCAGGACAACGTCATTTGCGCCCAACACCGCCAAAACGATTCCCGGAAAACCTGCGCCGGAGCCGAAATCAACGATTTTCCCGCTGCCCAACACATCTTTCAGGTACGGCCAAAGCTGTGCAGAATCCTGCAAATGACGTGTCCAGACGTCTTCCGCCGTGCTAGCACCAACGATATTAATCCTCGGCTGCCATTTGACAACGAGATCGGCATACAGGCCAAGACGGTCCAATGTTTCACGTGAAACATTCAAATCGGTCTCAAACCATGTTTTTACGGGTTCTGAAATGGATTGCATGCTCGAGTTATAATCCGCGTTAACGAATCGCACCAGACTTGATTTTTAAACAAACACTTTTTACCGCGTCGAAATCCATAAATTTTGGTAAAAAGCACGAAAATGTTTCACGTGAAACATTTGGCAGGAAATTCTCTCGAAACCAAAAATAGTTTTCCGGATTTAACGATTTCGAGGTTGGCGTCGCGAACGAAATACGCCAATACACCATACTTGCTTCATTTTCGAATCGCAGTTAAAGGCGCAATTGTTTCACGTGAAACAATTTTTGCGGACAAATCGTACACCACTCTTCCCCATCCGCAGGCGCCTTTGGTCCCAAGACAAAAAAACAGCGCACCAATATAGAAGAGTACGCTGCCTGTGTTCTCGGTACAGATCGATGCGGAGCGAGCCGATCAGGCGCTGCGAACAAGCTTGTGCTTGTGGCTTTTGATATGGCCAAGCAAGGCGGTGACCGCCGCCGGAGTCACACCAGGAATGCGGGATGCGGCACCAATGGTTTCGGGCTGGATTTCTTTGAGCTTCAAGCGGATTTCAGCCGACAGGCTACCGACGCTATCGAAATCAAGATCGCGCGGCAGGCGCAATTCTTCGTCCCGACGGAAGGCTGCAACATCAGCGGACTGGCGATCCAGATAGCCTTTATATTGCGCGTCAATCGATACCTGCTCCCGGATCGCCGGGGTGATATCGGCAAGCTGTGGCCAGACGTCGGTCAAAATATCGAAATCAATATCCGGATATGCCAGAAGGTCATAGGCAGAACGGCGCACACCATCCTGATTGATCCGGATGCCGTGTTTGGCCAAGCCATTCGGGGTTTCGGTGAGATCGGAAACCGTTCGCTTGGCCGTTTCAAGTTCCTGCTTTTTATCGCCCCAAACCTGCTGTCGATGCGAGGCAACACAACCAATTTCAAGACCGCGATCGGTCAGACGCTGGTCCGCATTGTCGGCGCGCAACATCAGGCGATATTCGGCACGAGAGGTAAACATGCGATAGGGTTCTCGTGTGCCCAACGTCACCAGATCGTCGATCATCACACCAATATAGGCGTCAGCTCGATCAAGAACAAATTCGCGATCAACTGCCTCGGCTGTGCTACCCGCAACAAGGGCCGCATTGACACCGGCAACAAGTCCCTGCCCGGCAGCTTCTTCATAACCGGTCGTGCCATTAATCTGTCCTGCAAAAAACAGTGCACCGACTTTCTTGGTTTCCAGCGTATGAC
>CAMPHD010000130.1 GCA_946885765.1 uncultured Thalassospira sp. | reverse complement strand
CGTTCTCCGCGTCGAGGTCGGGCAGGTTGTAGACGACGGCGATGGGGCTGATGTTTGCCTGTCTAATGGCTTATATCGGATCGGCCCAGCAGATTTTCGAAACCGAGGTTTACGGACTTGGCGTCTGGTTCCCGCTGGTGTTCGGGATGATCGCCGCCTGCATGAGCGTTTCATCCTTCGTCAATGCCCGCCTTGTCCGCAAGATCGGCATGCACAAGCTGTCGCAGGGTGGGCTTCTTGTGATGGCAATCAGCAGCCTGATCAATCTGGGCATCGCCTTTGGCTTTGACGGTGCCCCGCCGCTTCCGGTGTTTGGTGTGGGTCTTACGGACACACTGTTCTGTTTTTCCATGACCATGCCGAATTTCAATTCGCTGGCGATGGAACCGGTTGGCCGGATTGCCGGCACCGCATCCTCGATGATCGGGGTTTACAGCACCCTGATCGGTGTTGTCGCAGGCGGCATCATCGGCCAGCTATTCAATGGCACGGTCATCCCGCTGATTGGTGGGTATCTCGTGCTGGCGGTGCTGGCCATCATCATTGTCGGCATCACCGAACGCGGGAAGTTTTTCCACGCGACGCACTGATTACCGACCAAATACGCAAAAGCCCCGCAGCCGGAAAGCTGCGGGGCTTTTCGTTTGATCCGATCACGCCTGACGGGGATCGTAATTCAGGTTCGGCGCCAGCCAGCGTTCGGCTTCGGCCAAAGTCATGCCCTTGCGCTCGGCATAGCTTTCGACCTGATCGCGCTCGATCTTGCCAAGACCGAAATATTTGGCTTCGGGATGGGCGAAATAGAACCCGCTGACCGAGGATGCCGGGGTCATGGCACAGCTTTCAGTCAGTTTGACGCCGACATTCTTTTCCGCATCCAGCAACTGCCACAGCGTGCGTTTTTCCGTATGTTCCGGGCAGGCCGGATAACCCGGTGCCGGGCGGATACCGCGATAACCTTCGGCAATCAGTTCGGCATTCGGAAGGTTCTCATCCGCGGCATAGCCCCAAAGTTCCTTACGGACCTTTTCATGCATGCGTTCGGCAAAGGCCTCGGCAAAACGGTCGCCAAGCGCCTTGACCAGAATGGCGTTGTAATCGTCATGCTCGGCTTCAAGCTTTTTGGCGATTTCTTCGACTTCCGGTCCTGCGGTGACGACGAAGCCACCGATATAGTCGGTTTTACCGGATTCTTTTGGCGCGATGTAATCGGCCAATGCACGGTTCGGACGTTTGTTGTTTTCACGAAACATCTGCTGGCGAAGCGTGCGCAACATCACCGGTTCGTTCTGGTCGGGTGCCGGGGTGACTTCGATATCATCGCCAACCGAATTGGCAGGCCAAAGGCCAACAACCGCACGGGGTTTGAACCATTTTTCATCGACAATGCGCTTAAGCATCGCCTTGGCGTCTTCGTAAAGACCACGTGCGGTTTCACCGACTTTCTCGTCCTGCAGAATATCCGGGAACCGGCCATGCAATTCCCAGGTTTCAAAGAACGGCTTCCAGTCGAACCGTTCAACCAGTTCGGCCAGATCAAAGGTTTCAAACCGGGTAATGCCCGGTTTCAGTGGTGCGGGAACGTCATAAGCATCCCAGTCAAGCTGCACCTTGTTGGCGCGTGCATCCGCAATGGCAAAACGTTTCTTCTGCAATTGCTGGGCGGCGTGCTTTTCCGCCATCGCGATATATTCCGCGCGGATTTCGGTGGCAAAACGTTCACGGTGGGTTTCAGACACAAGCTGGCTTGCCACCCCGACGGCGCGTGAGGCGTCAATCACGTAGACCACCGACTTGTTATAGTTCGGGGCAATCTTGACCGCGGTATGGACCTTGGACGTGGTGGCACCACCGATCAGAAGGGGGATATTGAGCCCCTCGCGTTCCATTTCGGCCGCGACATAGGTCATTTCTTCAAGCGATGGCGTGATCAGGCCCGAAAGACCGATCATGTCGACCTTTTCGGCCTTGGCTGTTTCGATGATTTTCTGGGTCGGAACCATCACGCCAAGGTCAAGGACCTCGAAATTGTTACATTGCAGAACGACACCGACGATGTTCTTGCCAATGTCATGGACGTCGCCCTTCACGGTCGCAAGCAGGATTTTACCATTGGTTTCGCGCACACCATCCTTTTCTTCCTCAATAAACGGGATCAGATAGGCAACGGCCTTTTTCATCACGCGTGCGGATTTGACCACCTGTGGCAGGAACATCTTGCCCGCTCCAAACAGGTCACCAACGATGTTCATGCCATCCATCAGCGGTCCTTCAATGACATGAAGGGGGCGTTCGGCTTGTTGACGCGCTTCTTCGGCGTCTTCTTCGGCGAATTCGGCAATGCCATTGACCAAGGCATGGGCCAGACGTTCATTAACCGGTTTTTTGCGCCATTCCAGATCGGCCTTTTTCTCCGGCCCGCCGGTGCCCTTGTATTTTTCGGCAACTTCAAGCAAACGATCGGTCGCATCCGGGCGACGGTTCAGGATGACGTCTTCGACCCGTTCACGCAGTTCAATCGGGATTTCCTCATAGACCACGAGCTGACCGGCATTGACGATGCCCATATCCATGCCTGCCTGCGTTGCGTAATACAGGAAGACTGAATGCATTGCCTCACGGACCGGATTGTTGCCCCGGAACGAGAAGGAAACGTTGGAAACACCGCCGGAAATCTTGGCGTATGGCAGGCGTTCCTTGATCAGCTTGCAGGCTTCGATGAAATCGACGGCATAATTGTCGTGCTCCTCGATCCCGGTGGCGACGGCAAAGATGTTCGGATCGAAAATGATGTCTTCGGGCGGGAAGCCAACCTTGTCGACCAGCACGCGATAGCTGCGTTCGCAAATCTCGATTTTGCGGGTAACGGTATCGGCCTGCCCTTTTTCATCAAACGCCATGACGACGACGGCAGCCCCATAACGGCGCAGAAGGCGTGCCTGTTTGATGAAGGGTTCTTCGCCTTCTTTCAGGCTGATCGAGTTGACGATACCCTTGCCCTGAAGGCACTTCAGACCGGCTTCGATCACGTTCCATTTGGAACTGTCGATCATGATCGGCACGCGGGCAATATCGGGTTCGGCTGCCAGAAGGTTGACGAATTTGACCATCGCCGTTTCGGCATCAAGCATCGCATCATCCATATTGATGTCGATGATCTGCGCGCCGTTTTCGACCTGCTGACGGGCAACCTCAAGGGCTGCGTCGTAATTTTCCTCGACGATCAGGTTTTTGAACTTGATCGATCCTGCGACGTTCGTGCGCTCGCCGATATTGATGAATCTTGAAATGTCACTCATGGGTCTGTTCGATCTCTTTTTTCAGCTTCCCGGCATCAGGCGGCGGTGAACGGCTCAAGGCCCGAAAGGCGCATTTTCGGTTCGATCACGGGCAATTTGCGCGGATTGGCATTTGCCACCGCATCGGCAATCGCCTTGATATGGGGTGGCGTCGTACCACAGCACCCGCCCAGCAGATTGACCATCCCGGTTTCGGCCCATTCCTTGACCAGTGCCGCCATTTCGGCATCCGACTGGTCATATTCGCCAAATTCGTTGGGCAGGCCTGCATTGGGATAAACCGAAACCCGGCATTCGGCAATGCGTGACAGTTCCTGAACATAGGGGCGCAACTGTGCCGCCCCCAATGCACAGTTAAGCCCGATCGAGAACGGTTTGGCATGACGGACCGAATTGTAAAACGCCTCGGTCGTCTGGCCCGAAAGGGTCCGGCCCGATGCATCGGTGATCGTACCCGAAATCAGAACCGGCACATCTTCACCGCGTTCTTCAAGCACCTCGTCGATGGCAAACAACGCCGCCTTGGCATTGAGCGTATCGAAAATGGTTTCCACCAGAAGCGCATCCGCCCCACCATCCAGAAGACCGTTCACCGCTTCCTTATAAGCTTCGCGTAGCTGATCGAAGTTAACACCGCGGAAGCCCGGATTATTCACATCGGGCGAAATCGATGCGGTGCGGTTGGTCGGGCCGATGGCACCATTGACAAATCGCACATCGCCGGGATGGGCGGCTTCCCATTCATCACAGGCCGCGCGCGCGATTTTCGCACTTTCGAAATTGATCTCGTAGGCAAGGCTTTCCATGCCGTAATCGGCCTGCGCGATTGTCGTCGCACTAAAGGTATTGGTCCCCTGAAGGTCTGCACCCGCGGCAATATATTGCAGATGGATATCCTTGATGATGTCTGGCCGGGTCAGGGACAGCAGATCGTTATTGCCCTTCAGATCCTGTTTCCAGTCGGCAAAGCGATCACCACGGTAATCTTCCTCGCTCAGCTTGTGCTTCTGGATCATGGTGCCCATCGCACCATCAAGGATCAGGATTTTGTTCTCGGCCCGTTTGCGCAGCAGGGCAATGCGTTCCTTGCGGTCATTCATCATCGTCATCCAGTCGTTTTGATCATGCAGGCTGTTTGGGCGGGTCGGCTCAGGCAGCGGCCTGTGTAACACCACGAATACCCAGCGCATGACAGATGGCATATGTCAGTTCGGCACGGTTTAGCGTGTAGAAGTGGAAATCGGTAACACCTTCGGCCATCAGGCCCTCGACCTGCGAAATGGCTTCGTGGAAGGCGACCATGCGACGCGTGTCGGGATCTTCGTCAAGGTCTTCAAACCGCCAATGCAGGCGCTTGGGCACCGATGCCCCGCACATATCGGCAAATTTCAAAAGCGATCCGAAATTGGTCACCGGCAGGATGCCCGGCACAATCGGTGCGGTAATCCCGGCAGCAGCGCATTTGTCACGGAACCGAAGAAAAACCTCGTTATCAAAGAAGAACTGCGTGATCGCGCGGTTCGCACCGGCATCAATCTTGTGTTTCAGATAATCGATTTCGAAATCGGCATTGGGGGCATCCGGGTGGGTTTCCGGATAGGCCGAAACCGAAATATCGAAATCCGCAATCCGTTTAAGCCCTTCGACCAGATCAACCGCATAAGGATAGCCACCCGGCGTCGGGACATATTTATCACCGGCATCGGGCAGATCCCCGCGCAAGGCAACAATCGAACGGATGCCTTCATCCCAGTAATTGCGCGCAATACCTTCGATTTCTTCCTTGGTGTGGCCAACACAGGTCAGGTGGGCCGCCGCCGGAATGCCGGTTTCGCCCTGAATGCGGGTAACACTGCTATGCGTGCGGTCGCGGGTTGATCCGCCTGCCCCATAGGTTACCGAAACGAAAGACGGGTTCAGCGGTGTCAGACGGTGGATCGAACGCCACATGGTTTCTTCCATCTTTTCCGTTTTCGGCGGAAAGAATTCGAATGAAACCCGCAGATTCCGCAGATCGCTGTGCGATGTGCCCTGTGGTGCGATGTCGTTTTTAACCGTCATTCTTTTAATCCTGTCTTGTCGTTCCGGTGGAACGGGTCGTTATGCGTTATTATTGTTGGCGATAAGCCTGCCCGACTATTACTCGGCGGCCTCGTTATTGTTATTTGCCTGCAATGTCTTCTTCCCCTGCTCCGATGCATGTGCGGACCAGATCCGCACCGTCAAGGGTTTGCCGGGCAGGCTTATGACATCACCGGGCGAAAGTTCACATGCGCGAAACCACGTATTGATCGCCCCGTCTTCAAAACCAAGCCGACGGTGCGCGTGTTCCTCGCGCAGTTCCTCTCGGTCATGGGTTGCGAAATCAACCACCACCAGCCTGCCGTTCGGGGCCAGCACACGGGCGGCTTCGGCAATCGCGGCTTCGGGGCGTTCGGCGTAATGCAGCACCTGATGCAGGGTCACAACGTCAAACATACCTGCGGGATAAGGCAGTTGATACATATCGGCCTGCCGAACCAGACAGTTCGACAGATCGGCACGCTGCAAACGCGCACGGGCGACCGCCAGCATCTCGCGCGACATATCAACGCCAACACCTTCCTCGGCCGTTTTGCCCAGAAGCTCCAGAATCCGGCCCGTGCCGGTCCCGATATCAAGAATCCGGCCCCCGGAAAGATCGCCGATGGCATCAATCAGGGCCTGCTCGACGACCGTTTCATCAATATGAAGCGACCGGATGCGATCCCAGTCATCGGCATTGGCCCGGAAATATTCGCGGGCAATCTGTTCGCGCTGCGCCTTAACCTGCTCCAGCCGGGCACGATCCAGGGCCAGTATCTCGTCACTTTCAGGCAGAAGGGCAAGAACCGGCTGAACCAGTTCCGCACCGGGGCCGCTATTGGGGGTGCGATAAAATACCCAGGTGCCTTCACGGAATCGGACAAGCAACCCGGCTTCGCACAGCAGTTTAAGATGGCGCGACACACGCGGCTGGCTCTGCCCGATGATCTGGGTGATCTCGCTGACGGTCAGTTCGCATTCGGCACAGATCGCCAACAGGCGAAGCCGTGTCGCTTCTGCCGCCGCGCGCAATCTCGCAAGAACCTGTTCCATTTCAGCGCCTCCATTGATCTGACCAAAGACATAAAGATATGTTTATATTTAATCAAGACCTATTTACCCACTCAAAAGGAGTATGGCAAAAAGGCAACATGCCAAATCCCATTGATCAGGCTCATAATTTTGTGTGCTGGCGTTTAAAACTTCCCTATGCTAACCACATGGATATCTGAGACGTGTGCATCGCACATTCCTGTTTTCTTCGCGGGCAGCAGGTTGGGTAATGTTCTTGAAGTCCCGATTTCAAGGGCGTCTCGGGGTCGGGGAAAGTTTGTATCGAAATCGTTTGGCAAAAATAATGAAACTTCGAACTTTGCTTTCGCTGTGCGCTGGTGCATCTCTGTCCATGCTGACAGCATGCGCGTCCACCCAGCCGGCACAGGACACAAGTGACTATGACCCCCTCGAACCGGTAAACCGGGTCGTTCACGGGGTTAATGGTGCCGTTGATTTTATGGTCCTTTACCCCGCCGCCATGTGGTATCGCGACATTGCGCCCCAACCGGTCAAAACCGCCGTCCGCAGCTTTGTGCGCAATATCGGTGAACCGGTCAATGCGCTGAACTCGCTGCTTCAGGGTGACCCTGATCAGGCCGCTGACTCGGTGCAGCGCTTCATCATGAACACCACGATCGGCTTCCTTGGTTTCAATGACGTGGCTGCCGATTTCGGCATCGCCTATCATTCCGAAGATTTCGGCCAGACTCTTGGCCATTACGGCATCGGTGGCGGTCCTTACATCGTCCTGCCGCTGCTTGGTCCGTCGAACCTGCGCGATACCGCCGGTATTGCGGTCGATTATGTAAGCAATCCGCTGACCTGGGGCAGCCGGAACAGCGAGACCCTTGATACGCTCTATCTCGGTTCGCTGGCTCTGACGGCGCTGAATGCGCGCTACAGCACGCTCAACCAGCTTAACGAATTGCAACAAACCTCGATTGACTATTATGCTGCTTTGCGTAGCCTCTATCGTCAGCAACGTAACGCTGCCATTCGCAACGGCGCAGAACCTTCTGCACCGGAATTCGAAGACGAAAGCGCTTCTGCCGACTTTGATGACGCGTTTGAAGCAGCAGCAAATTAATGGTTCGGTCGAACATGAAAAGCAGAATTGCGATTCCCGCTCTGGCGGCAGCAATCGTCAGTGTGACCGGCCTTATGGCCGGTCCTGCATTTGCAGGTAACGCGACTTCCGCAACGCCTCTGACGGTCGAAGTCGCTGCAAACCGCAGCGCAACCGACGTGATCAAGACCCTTGCAGACGAAGCCATCACCGGCCTGACCGATCAATCGCTTAGCAACGACACCCGCCGGCAGAACTTTGTCGCGCTGATGGATCGTTACTTCGCAATGGATGTGATTTCCCGGTTTGTCCTCGGGCGCTACTGGCGCTCCATCTCCGAGGAAGAACTCAACGAGTTCGCCGATCTCCTGCAGGACTATCTGGCCCTTAACTATGCCAGCCAGTTCAAGGATTTCAATGGCGAGCAGTTCGTTGTCGGCGACGAGAAACAGCAGAACAAGGATACGTTCGTCAATTCGCAGTTCGTCCGCCAGGACGGCCCGCCGGTCTCGATCATCTGGCGTCTGCGTGAATTCGGTGACGAATATAAAATCATTGATGTGACCGTCGAAGGCCTGAGCATGGGCATTACCCAGCGTGACGAATTTACTGCCGTCATCCAGAAAAACGGTGGCGAGGTTTCCGCCCTGACAGAAAACCTGCGCGCGAAAGTCGGAAAATAACTCCGTCGCAACCGGAACAGAAATCAAAAAGCCACCGGCGGTGATTTTCCGGTGGCTTATTT
>CAMPHD010000129.1 GCA_946885765.1 uncultured Thalassospira sp. | reverse complement strand
GTTTATGTCGATCCCTATACCGGGCTGGTGCAGGGATCGATGCCCGATCGCGGCACGATCATGTGGCTGGTGCGCCGCATCCACAGTCTGGCTGAATTCGGCACAATTACCAATTACCTGATCGAAATTGCCGCGGGATGGAGCATCCTTCTGGTCGCGACCGGCATTTACCTTTGGTGGCCGCGCGACAATCAGACGGGTGGCGTCCTGACTGTGCGCGATACCCCGGCGCGTCGGCGCTGGTGGCGTGATGCCCATGCAGTGACCGGCATTTTCGTTGGCTTCTTTATCGTGTTTCTGGCAGCGACCGGCATGTTTTGGTCGGTGTTCTGGGGTAAATATGCCAATGAATTCGCCAATGGCACGCCGAGTGGCTATCCATCGGGTGTACGCGTCGATGTGCCGCTTTCGACCGTGCCGATGACCAAGGCGTTTGGCGAAACCGGCTGGACCACCGAAAACGCCCCGATCCCGATGTCGGTTGACAGCATCGCGAATGCCGGGGGTACCAATCCAACCCCAATCGGCATTGATGCCGCCGTGGCAAAGTTCGGGGAACTTGGCATTGCGCCGGGCTATGCAATTTCATTACCCAGTGGCGAAACCGGTGTTTACAGCGCATCGATCTATCCCGATGACCTGTCCCAGCAGCGCGTCATTCATCTGGACCAGTATTCAGGTCGACCACTGATCAATATGGGATATCAGGATTACGGCATCTTTGGCCGGATCATGGAATGGGCGATCAATGTCCATCTTGGACAGGAATACGGGGTGATCAATCAGATTGTCCTGATGATTGTCTGTCTGGCGATTATCTTTATGGCCGTTTCAGGCGGGGTGATGTGGTGGAAACGCCGCCCGGCCGGATCGCTTGGTGTGCCGCCCCTGCCGCGCCGGACCAAAAGTCTGGTCGGGGTGACTGCGATCCTTGCGATTGGCGGGATCATTTACCCCATCGTCGGTGCATCCATGCTGATAATCTGGTTGCTGGACTGGCTGTTTATTGCCCGCCCGGCCCGGGCCTTGCGTGCGGTCTGACCGCTAGACAAAGCAGACCGGCCATCCAGCCGGACAAAAGATCTGGTGTCGATACGCGGCACCCCGCAACGTGCCGCGTATCTCCCTTGTGCCATCGGGAGCTCCCCATGAACAACGAAGACGCCTTGAAACATCTTGAGAAACTTGCTGAGAACCCGGCCCTTGATATGGGGGCCAATACAGCCATAGGACATCACGAAGGGGACAGCGAATATATCTATCGCATCCTTTCGGGCCTGGTAATGCAATGCCATTATGCCGAAGACGGTGAACGTCAGGTATGCCGCGTGTTTCGCCCCGGCGATCTGATCGGGCTTGAAACGGTGGTTGAACCGGGTCTTGCATTGATCAGCGAAACCCTGACGCCGACGGTATTGATGCGCATTCCGGTTGCCCGTGTTCGCATGGCCCAGACAAACAACCCTGAACTGCAACAGGCCATCTTGCGCCTGCTCGCGCGCGAGGTTGTCGATGGCTATAACTGGAAGGTCAATCTGGGGACCGGATCGGCAATGCGCCGGATTTGTCGGTTCCTGCTCTGGAGTGCCAAGGACGATTATTGTCCGTTGCCGACACGCGACAAGCTGGGCAGCATCATCGCCGCAACCACCGAAACCGCAAGCCGCATGATCGCCGATCTGCGCCGTCAGGGCGTCTTGCGTAAAAGCCGGTCACGCCCGGCAACAGTCGTGATAGACCGGGATCGTGTCCGTCAGAAGGCCGGCGATTTCTGGGATCACCACGCCGCGTGATCACGGACAGAATGTTTTGAAAAACGGGGATGCGGTCGCCATCCGATCAGTGCGGCCGCGTGTTCCCGCCAAAGGACACATCGAACGGCATGGTCACGTTCGATTTCAAAAGCACTTCAAAATCGCTGGCCGGGATCGGTTTGCTGAAATAAAACCCCTGCACCTCGTCGACCCCTTCGGAAACGATGCGTTCAAGCTGCATTTCCGTTTCGATACCTTCGACATTGACCGCCATGCCAAACGACCGTGCCAGAAATACAACCGCACGCACAATCGCGGCATTGCCGTCCCGGCTGTCCAGATCAATGATAAACGACCGGTCGATCTTGATCTTGTCCACCGGGAAACGTTTCAGATAGGCCAGCGATGAATAACCGGTCCCGAAATCGTCAATCGCAATCCGTATGCCCTGATTGCGCAAAATACCCAGCGTTATCGCCGCCTCGCGCGGGTTATCCATCACCGCACTTTCGGTGACTTCAAATTGCAACTGGGTCGGATTCAGGCGCGACCGATCCAGAACATCGCCGACACTTTCAATAAGATCCTCGTGACGCGCCAGTTCCAGCGGCGAAAGATTGACCGAAATCGTCAGTTCGCCGTATCCCGAATCGACCCATTCGCGCGTCTGCTTACAGGCCTGATTAAGAACCCATTTGCCGACATCGGCAATGATGCCCATCCGTTCGGCTACGGGAATAAAATCGACCGGGCTGACCTGCCCGCGCGATGGATGGAACCAGCGCACCAGTGCCTCCATCCCAATGATCTTGTGGTTCGCGATATCAATGATCGGCTGATAGAACAGCTCCAGCTCGTCATTTTCAATCGCATGGCTAAGATCGCGTTCAAGCGCCTTGCGTTCCTGCACTTCGACCTGCAAACGCGGCTCGAAGAAATGATACCGGTTGCGCCCTTCCGCCTTGGAGCAATAAAGCGCCAGATCGACATTCCGAAACAGGTCTTTTTCATCGCGCCCGTCCTGCGGGAACATACAGATACCGACCGACGTCGATGCCTGCACCTCGTTCCCGTCCAGCATGAAGCGTTCCGACACCCGTTCAATCAGGCGCTGCGCGACAAGGGTCACTTCCTCGACCGTGCCCGGATCATGGATCAGCACGGCAAACTCATCTCCGCCAAGGCGCGCCACAACATCCTCGTTACGCAGGCAAACCCGCATGCGTTCCCCTACTCCCTGTAAGAGTAGGTCGCCAATGGGATGGCCTAGCGTGTCGTTGATGTCCTTAAAGTTATCCAGATCAAACAGCATCAGCACAAAACTGCGCTTTTCATGCTTGCCACGCTTGACCGCCGCGGCCAGCCGCTCCTGAAACAGGGTGCGGTTCGGAAGCCCCGTCAATCCGTCATGATGGGCAAGGAACTGAATGCGTGCTTCGCTGCGCTTGCGATCCGTGATGTCGGTAATCGATCCTTCGATCAGGACCGGCAGCCCCTTGTCATCGCGCACGAGCCTTGCATTTTCCTCGACCCAGATGATTTTCCCGTCACGACGGCGCATCTCGGCCTCGAACCCCTGAACCGCACCATCGCGCAACAGTTTGCCCGTAAGGCGCAGACGGTTGGTCGGGTTAAGGTAACATTGCGAAAAACCGCCTTGGGGCACCAGCAATTCATCGGCACTGTCATAGCCAAGGATCGATACAAATGCCGGATTGGCCGACAGGATATCGCCAAGCGGGCGGCTTTGATAAAGTCCTTCGGCGGAATTTTCGAAAATACCCCGATATTTTTCCTCCGCCCGGCGAAGAGCACGTTCGACCGAAAGCTTTTCGGTCACATCCTGCCCGATGCAGATCACACCCGATACGTCGCCATCTTCACCAAAATGCGCACGCGCATTCCATTGCAACAGGCGCACCTCGCCATCGCGACGACGGAACGAAATGACTTCGTCCTTGATGATCTCCCCGGAAATCAGGCGCTTGATCGCCTGACGCACCTGATCGCGCTCCCCCGGAAGCAACAGGAAATCAAAGAAATTCTGCCCCGCTGCTTCCATCCAGGAAAAGCCGAATGTCCATTCACATTCCCGGTTATATTCCAGAATGCGTCCTTCGCTATCAAGGAACAGGATGACGCTGCCTGCGGTTTGCACCAATGCACGATAACGTTCCTGACGGCGGCGCAAATCATATTCTGCCTGGCGGTTTTTGGTGATGTCGGTAACCGTGACGCTATAACCCAGAAGCGATCCACCCTCGCCGCGAATTTCGGTGGCGTTGATCCGCACCCAAAGCTGGCTGCCATCCTGACGGCGCATTTCGACATCACGCGCCTGAATACCGTTACCCGATACCAGATCGCGACGCAGATCACGCAAATCATCGGACCGGGCATAAAACTTTTCAGAATTGGAAAGATAGGCCTGACGCAACTCGCGCACACTGTCATAGCCAAACAGCGTGGCGGTTTCTTCATTCACACTGGTCAATGCGCCGTCTGCCGCCAGATCGACGATGCCATGCACCGCATGTTCAAGTGCGCGCCGATAGCTTTCCTCGCGCGTGCGTTCCTGCCCGAAAAGCGCAATTGCATCCTGTGTCGGTAATGGCATGCGTTGCCACTGATAAATCCGCTGACCATAATGAACGGTGCGGATTTCATCCCAGTCGATACCCTCTTCGTCCTGTTCAATAAGCGCACGCTGACCGGTCGGCTTGGTCAGCGACAACGCCCCGGGCAATCCCATTTCAAGAGCTGCCTGTTCGGCCGCCTTGTTCGAGAATCGCAAGCCGCCATCACGTTCGACCACAAGAACCGGCTGCGGTGAAATCAGAACCCCGGTACCGGTCGTCGCATCGGCATCCTGCAGGGCGATGATACGCACATAAACCTGTTCTGAAAATGAAAGCTGCCAGGCAAAGAACTGAACATCGCGACCGTCGATCTGGTCGACACGCGAAAAATAACCCACGGCATTAAGGGCTTCGGCACTGATTTCACGAATATTACGGGCGATTTCGGGATGGGTATCGATTTTTTGCCAGGTATCGTCCGCAAGGTCCGGCGAGATCGTCTGCACCCATGGCGCATTGACAAGAAGGCTCTCGCCGATGGGATCATAAACCCCCGACGGTACACGAAGATGCCCAATCAACGCCGCAAGAGTTCCCGCAGCATTGCTTGAAATAATAACTCCCATACCCGGCTTATTCGTCATTTTTGTTATCGCTGCGAGACCATAACTATTACCCCATGCGCTGCAAAGGTCTATTTTATTCCCAAGAGAGAATGCAATGCGTTCCTGACGCTAACATGTTGTAATTTTTTAAGCATCCCCTTCGGTTCACAGCCTCTACGCATGAATGCGTAGCAAGCCCCCCTGTGTCCCGACGACCAAAGGATGCCTCATACTTCACTACGCAATCATTAAAATCGTGAGGATTTAAACGGTTAACTGTTGCCGGGGATCAAATACCGTCTTAGGTTCTATGTCCATCGGAGTTGTCACACGCCATCAGCCGGTGCGTCGACGTTTCGCGGGAATACCCGTTAACGGTCAGTCACCCGGAAAAGGAGAAATCAACGTGATCTCGCATCAGGACGCCTTGATTTACACAATGGTCATGGTTTCGGCATCGGACAACGACATTACCGACGCGGAACTGTCCGCAATGGGGCGTCGTGTTCGTTACCTTCCGATTTTTGCCGGTTTTGACAATGACGGTGTCACCGCAGTTGCACGTGACTGTGCCAAACTGCTTGCCGAAGAAGACGGGCTGGACAGCACGCTGGATATGATCCGCGACGCGCTGCCGCGCAAATTGCGCGAAACGGCCTATGTCTTTGCCTGTGAAATTGTCCTGTCTGACAGTGAAATCAGCCAGGAAGAACTTCGCATTCTGGAACTGATACGTCACCGGCTTGATATCGACCGCTTGGTGGGTGCTGCGATTGAACGTGCGATGGCCGCACGCTATGTCCGCCCCGGCGAATTCTGAAAGCCCGCGACCCGAAACCGCGAATACGGCACAGAACGACCACATAATTTCCATTCCGACGACATAGCGTCGACCGATAACGACGGAACCCGAACGAAACGCGCATAACATCAGGCAAGTGCCTTGAATTGCTGCTTTCTTTGTCAGACCGATATGTTATCGCCGTGCTTGCATTTTGACTGCCGTCCACCCGGTTCCCTGAACCGGGACGGATTTGATTGCTTTATCGACCGTCACATCGAAGGCCAGTGAACTGGCCGCAATGAAGGAAAACCGTCATGACCGCACTTGCCGGGGAAAACATCGCATTCATCGGTTTGGGACTGATGGGCCGTCCGATGGCGCTCAATCTCGAAAAAGCAGGCGCGATCCTGACCGTCAATACGCGCAATCCCGAAACGCTTAATGCCTTTGACGATCTTGGTGTTGCAACTGCCCCGACCCCGGCTGATGCCGCCGCCGATGCCGATATCGTCATTATCTGTGTCGCCAATACCGAGGCCCTCGAAAATGTGCTGCTTGGCGAAGACGGCGTGATTGACGGCATGGAAGAAGGTACGATTGTGGTCGATATGGGCACAACCGCCATTGATGCGACACGGCGCTTTGCGGACGCGGTTGAAGAAGCCGGTGGTCACTGGATTGATGCCCCGGTATCAGGTGGCACACACGGGGCGGAAAACGGCACACTCACCATCATGGTCGGTGCCGAAGAAGAAGATTTCCAACGTGTCCAGCGTGTCTTTGGTGTACTTGGATCACGCGTTACCCATGTCGGTGAAATCGGATCGGGCCAGATCGCCAAGGCCGCCAACCAGATGATCGTCGGCATCACCATCGGCGCGATTGCCGAAGCCTTTTCGATGGCCGACGAGGCCGGTGTTGATCTTGGTAAAATGCGATCCGCCCTGACCGGCGGCTTTGCGGATTCCGCGATCCTGCAAAAACACGGCGAACGCATGATCGAACGAAATTTCGAACCCGGCGGCAAGGTCGTGACCCAGCGCAAGGACCTGTATCAGGCACTTGAATTTTCAGAAGGCGAACTGGGTCTTGAGCTGCCCTTCTCGCGGCTTGCCCTTGAACTTTACGAGGAACTGATCGAAATGGGCGGCGGCGATCTTGACCATTCCGCCCTGATCAAGATTTACGAAGAAGAATGACACGCAAAAAGCAGGGGGCCTTAGGCGGCGCGTCATCCTGCCAGATGCGATCCCATCCGGTACAGATACAGCATATCCGATCCCGACTGCATCGGGACTTCGCCAAAGGCCTGCCAGCCGGGAATGGCAAAGGCGCGTGAAATCACAATCCCGCCCGGTGTCATCCGCTGGCTCAACACATCGCCGACATCGGCCATTATCCGCGGATCAAGAAAACAGACAACAACATCCCCTGGATCCTGATCACGCTTTCTGAAATCCGCCCGAACCAGCGACAGGTTTTCAAGCTGTGCCAACCGTGCACGAATGCGGCTGACCGCATAGGGCAAGGGCGATAATTCGATCCCGGTTACGGTGATATCGGGCCGCGCACGTGCGATACTGATTGCCAAATCACCCCACCCCGATCCGAAATCCGTCACCCGGCAGGGTTCCTTGGGCAGATAGGATATGATTTCTACCCGCGCCATTCGGAGACTTGGCATCGGCACTGTTCGCAACCGGATAGCATAAATCAGGATCAGCGCGATAACGACACCAACAATGACAAGGATGGATAATTCGCTCATGGGCCAGCTAACCAATCTTTTTGATCTGTGCTAGGTTGGGGTCTTACTCCTGCCACAGGACATTGTCCCCGGCAAGTTTTCACCTATCCAATCGGGACAACCAGCGCGCCATGAGCCAAGACGCAAGCAACCGTATCGACGAACTTGAAATCCATATCGCCCATCTCGAAAGCTCGATACATGACATGTCCGACATGATCAAATCGCAGTGGGACCGGATCGACCTGCTGGAACGGCGCAACAAACTAATGGCCGAAGATATTAAACGACTTGTCGATTTCCTGCGTACATCACCAGAAGATGATGCACCGCCGCCCCATTACTGAGGCATAGGCGCGAGCACCCGAAACCTGCGAGGCTGCCTGTGACCAATCCCTATCTCGACATACCTGTTTTCGACGATTTCGCCAGGGTGCTTGATCCGTCAGTTTACCATACTCTTCCCGATGACTGGTGGGTTGGCACATCCGATATTGTCGGATCGACCAAAGCGGTAGAAGCAGGCCGTTACAAGGAAGTCAACATGGTCGGGGCCTCGGTCATTGCAGCAACCACCAATGCCATCGGGCATTCGGATTTTCCGTTTATCTTTGGCGGGGACGGGGCGGCTATTGCCTGCCCACCCGACAAGGTTTCTGCCGTCCGCGATGCCCTTGCCTCAACCTCACTCAGGGCGAAGGACTACATTGTCTTCGATTTGCGTATTGCGCTAATCGGGCTAGACGACAAACGCAAAATCGGGCGCCATGTTCG
>CAMPHD010000128.1 GCA_946885765.1 uncultured Thalassospira sp. | reverse complement strand
ATCGAGCTTCGGAATCGTCTGACCTGGGCGGTTCTGGCACTCTTTATCACTTTCGGCATCTGTTATTACTTTGTCGAAGATATTTACGGTTTCCTTGTCCGGCCATTGGCCGACGTTATGGGGCCGGACCGGCGCATGATCTATACCGCGCTCACCGAGGTATTCTTCACCTATGTAAAAGTTTCGTTCTTTGCTGCGTGCTTTGTTTCGGCACCGGTGTTTCTTGGGCAGTTCTGGGCGTTTGTCGCGCCGGGGCTGTACAAGAACGAACGCTCGGCTTTCATGCCGTTTCTATTTGCTACACCGGTATTGTTTCTGGCAGGCGGGGCGCTGGTTTATTATCTGATCATGCCGCTGGCGTGGAAATTCTTCCTCAGCTTTGAAAGTGCCGGGGGCGCATCTGGGCTTGCCATTCAGCTTGAAGCAAAGGTTGGCGAATATCTTTCGCTGGTTATGAAGCTGATTTTTGCCTTTGGCCTGTGTTTCCAGTTGCCGGTGTTGTTGACCCTGATGGCGCGAGCCGGGATCGTGACAGCAGACTCGCTTGCCAAACGCCGTAAATATGCGGTTGTGATCGCCTTTGTCTTTGCCGCGGTACTGACGCCACCCGATTTGATTTCGCAGGTTGGTTTGGCTATTCCGATTATCATCCTGTACGAAATTTCCATCGTGATGGCACGGATATCGGAACGTAAGCGTGCGCGCCGCGAAGCGGAAGAAGACGCCGAGCTTGACGGAAAAGAAGAAGATACCGAAAGCAACAAAGATGATGTAGACGCCCAAGGGTCAGCTGCTGCGGCAGCAGATTATGGCGACGGCGATGGCAAAACGGATGACAAGAGTGATTTCAAGGCACTTGCCGGTTCTGCGCCAAAGCTTGATACGTCTTCGTCATCCCGATCTTCGGGTTCCGCGAAAGGCGACGATGACGAGGATGATTTCAACAGCGCGCGCTGATTGAATTATCCGGTTCTCGAAAGTCCGATCTGGCGGGGTGGACCAAGCGTCCACCCCATCGTATAAAAGCCCGAATAATTGCCCGAATAGTTGAAGAATAAGGTGCCGTTTCATGCACGACATTAAATGGATTCGTGACAATCCCGAGGCCTTTGACGCGGCGATGACCGCGCGCAAGGTTGAAATGACCGCCCAGCGTCTGATCGATATCGATGCAGACCGTCGTCGTCTGATGACTGAACATCAGGAAATGCTAGCGCGCCGCAAATCCATTTCCGGTGAAATAGGCAAACTGCGCCAGAGTGGCGGCAATGCCGACGAGCTGATGTCCGAGATGAGCACGCTCAAAGACCGGATCAAGGACGCCGAAGACGGACAGGCAGGTCTTAACGAGCAGCTTGATCTTTTGCTGTCGTCGCTTCCCAACGTCATGGATGCGGAAGTGCCCGCAGGCGAAAGCGAAGATGACAATGTTGAAGTTCGTAAAAGGGGAACTCCCGGCGAATTTGACTTCAAGCCGCTTGAACATTTCGATATCGGCGACAAGCTTGGCATGATGGATTTCGAAACTGCGGCTAAACTTTCGGGTTCGCGTTTTGTTATTCTGCGTGGTGGCCTAGCAAAGCTTGAACGGGCATTGGGCCAGTTCATGCTGGACCTGCATGTGAACGAGCATGGCTACGAAGAAACCATCACGCCAATGCTGGTGCGCGATGATGCGATGTTTGGCACCGGTCAGCTGCCGAAGTTTGCCGAAGATTCGTTCAGAACTACCAACGATATGTGGCTGATCCCGACATCCGAAGTGACCCTGACCAATCAGGTGGCGAGCGAAATTATCGACGAAGCCGCATTGCCGCTTCGCTATACCGCGCTGACCCAGTGTTTCCGTTCGGAAGCCGGTTCGGCAGGGCGTGACACACGCGGCATGATCCGTCAGCACCAGTTTTCAAAGGTTGAAATGGTGTCTGTGGTGGCAGCCGATAAATCGAACGAAGAACTTGATCGTAAAACCCGCTGTGCGGAAACGGTTCTGGAACGTCTCGAACTTCCATACCGGACGGTGGTTCTCTGTTCGGGCGATATCGGTTTTGCCGCTCGCAAAACGTTTGATATTGAAGTCTGGCTTCCGGGGCAGGGCAAATATCGCGAGATTTCGTCCTGCTCGAACACGGGTGATTTCCAGGCACGTCGCATGAATGCGCGTTACCGTGCCGCAGGCGACAAGAAAACCAGCTTTGTCCATACCCTGAACGGGTCGGGGCTTGCGGTTGGCCGTTGCCTGATTGCGGTGATGGAAAACTATCAGCAGGCAGATGGTTCAATCCGTGTGCCGGATGCATTGAAGCCCTATATGGGCGGTGTCGAGGTGATTTCACCGCGCGGATAGGGTGGCGATATGGTCGATCTGAAGAATGCCCGTATCCTGATCAGCAATGATGACGGGATTGATGCGCCAGGGATCAGGCTTCTGGAAAAGCTTGCCTGTTCGCTTTCCGATGATGTCTGGGTTGTCGCGCCGACGACCGAGCAAAGCGGAGCGGGGCATTCCCTGACCCTGCGTCATCCGTTGCGGATCCGCAAACGGGATGAACGGCATTTTTCAGTCGACGGCACGCCGACCGATTGCGTTCTGCTTGCCCTGCAGCAGATCATGCGCGACAGCCCGCCTGATATTGTTTTGTCGGGGATCAATCGCGGCGGTAACCTTGGCGAGGATGTGACCTATTCCGGGACCGTCGCGGCCGCGATGGAAGCAACCTTGCTGAATGTGCCGGCGATTGCGTTTTCGCAGTATTTCTCGGGTAATCTAATTGACTGGTCGGTGGCAGAAAAACACCTTTTGTCAGTGGTGGAAACCCTTATTCACACGACCTGGCCCAAAGGTGTTCTGATTAATGTGAATTTCCCGGAAACCGAACGCAAAGGTGGGGCCCGGATCGAAGTTTCCAGACAGGGACAGCGCAAGATTGGCGATCATATTGCCGAACGCCTTGATCCGCGCGGCGAGCCCTATTACTGGATCGGGGCGATCAAGTCGGAATTGCCCAGGGATGAAAATGCGGACTTGCGGGTCATCGAGAGGGGCGATATTTCGGTAACTCCGATCAGTCTCGATTTCACCCATTATGAGACGCATGCAAAACTGACAAAGGCATTTCCGTGAACGAGCCTGTCATTGCCCGAGAAGCCGAAATCGAAAATCTGCTTGCGATCCTGCGCAATGACGGGATCCATGACGAAAGCGTTTTACATGCTTTGGCCAGCATCCCACGCGAAATTTTTGTGGCAGATCCGTTTGTCAGCCGTGCATGGGAAAATGTCGCCCTTCCGATCAGCAAGGGCCAGACGATTTCACAGCCCTATATCGTTGCCCTGATGACACAGGCGCTTGAACTGAATGATCGGATGAAGGTGCTTGAGGTCGGGACGGGGTCGGGGTATCAGGCCGCGATCCTCGCCAAGCTGGCACGCCGGGTTTACACGCTTGAACGTCACAAGCCGCTTCTGCGTGAGGCTGAAGACAAATTCCGCGAGCTTGGCCTGCATACGATTTCGACCCTGCATGGCGATGGCGGGCTTGGCTGGAAGGCGCAGGCACCGTTTGATCGGATCATCGTGACGGCCGCAGCCCAGGATGTGCCACCGGTTCTGGTCGATCAGTTGGCGATTGGCGGGATTATGGTCGTGCCGGTCGGCGAGGTATCGCATACCCAGTTGTTGTTGCGTGTTCTGCGCACGCCGACGGGGATTGATGTGACCGAACTGATGCCGGTCCGGTTTGTGCCAATGTTGCCTGGTACCGAAGAATTCTGAGCCGATTATTGCATCTGCTTACGGATTGTTAACGGCTGATCGCAGACAATCCTTTTCATGATGGAAAATAGTGTCAAACAGGCAGTTCGGAGAATACGGACGCTGGCGTTTGTCTGTGGGACAACGACGGTGCTTGGAGGCTGTTTGCTGAATTCCGTCCCGGTGCCAGTGGTTTACGGCGACGGCGCGACATACAGCCCGTACAGCATGCCGAAACTCAATAATGGTGAACGGGTCATTACCGTCGAGCCGGGCGATACTGTTTCCGCGCTTGCCAATCGTTATCGGACCGACTTTGGGCGGTTTACCGCGCGCAACAAGATTGCAAAACCCTATGTGATCTATCCGGGGCAGCGACTTGTGTTGCCGCCGTGGGATCCGTCCTATGACCGCAATAGCCAGACCGCAGTCGCCAACCGGTCCTCGTCTGGCACGACAGGTTCCACGCCGAGCAAGGCGGTTACGATTGGGGGCAAGCGCGAGGTTGTCAGCGTGCCGTTGGAGGCACCGGAGCCAACCGTTGCCCCTGAACGTTCAACAACGGTGCAGATGGCCCGCGTCGGCCCAAACAATGGCGGCAGTATTCCGACGCCGAGCCTAAAGCCTCAGGACTTTGCCGCGCGTGCCGAACAGCGCTACGCATCGGCCAATACATGGAAAACCGATACACGCGAAATGCCAACTGTAACGCCGGTTGCCGGACAGGGCAGTGCGGTGCGCAAAAATGTTGTGATTGCCGAACCAGATGATCGCAAGGGATTTGTCTGGCCGGTGCGCGGCGATATCGTGCTGAAATACGGAGCCAGCGCGGGCGGGCTTTTCAATGACGGGATCAATATCAAGGCAGATCGTGGTACACCGATCCTTGCTGCGGATAATGGTGTTGTGACCTATGTCGGCAACGAACTGCGAGGATTTGGCAATCTGATCCTCATCAAGCACGCAGATGACTATGTGACGGCTTATGCTCACACGGAAAACCCAATGGTGGCGCGCGGTGATATGGTTGAACGCGGTCAAAAGATTTCAAGTGTCGGCAGCACGGGAGCTGTCAATCAGCCGCAACTGCATTTTGAAATCCGGCGCGGACGCAAATCCGCCGACCCGATGAAATACCTGCCACAGATGATGGTGTCGCGATAAACAAAACGCCCGGACCGCACGGTTCCGGACGTTTTTCCTTGGGATACCGGTGGATGTCAATCAGTGAAGTTTCTTGCCCATTTCACCGGCAATTTCCTGAATGAACTGCCATGCCACGCGACCCGAGCGGCTACCGCGCGTAACGGTCCATTCCTTGGCGCGCGCCCGTAGGTCTTCGACCGGCATATCCAGCCCGAATTCCTTGGCATAACCTTCGATAATCTCGAAATAGACGTCCTGCGAGATATTGTGGAAACCCAGCCACAGCCCGAAGCGATCCGACAGGGATACTTTTTCCTCGACCGCCTCGGACGGGTTGATCGCGGTAGACCGTTCGTTTTCGATCATGTCACGTGCCATCAGATGGCGGCGGTTCGACGTGGCATAGAAAATCACATTGTTGGGGCGCCCTTCGATCCCGCCTTCAAGCACTGCTTTCAGAGACTTGTAGGATTCATCCTGCATATCGAATGAAAGGTCATCACAGAACAGAACCGTCTTGCGGCCGCTTTCTTCGAGAATATGCAGAAGGTGGGGCAGGGTTGGGATGTCTTCACGATGGATTTCAACCAATGCCAGCGCACCGGCCTTTTCAGCGTTCATTCTGGCATGCATCGCCTTGACGATCGAACTTTTACCCGTGCCGCGCGCGCCCCAAAGCAGCGCATTGTTGGCCGGAAGACCATCGGCGAACCGTTTGGTATTGTTATAAAGAATCGTCTTTTGCTGTTCGATTCCCTGCAAAAGACCGATTTCAATGCGGTTCACATTTCTCACCGGTTGCAAAAAACCACTTTCTGCCTGCCAGACAAAAGCATCGGCAGCCGACAGATCGTTGGATTTGCGCGCAGGTGGGGCCATGCGCTCCAGCGCGCTGGCAATACGTTCAAGGGCAGGCAAAAGATTGTTGAAATCGTTGGTCATCAAAGCCTCTTGGATATTTCTTTTTGTCGTGGCGACAACATGTGCATGCAAAACGCTATCACAAGGCGATCTGGCAATAACAGTGCCATATGATGTAGCGCGCTTACATTGACGTGAACAGAACCACAGAATAGGTGATTTAACCGATAAAAATCCTGTTCTTCCTTGCGTTGACGTAGCACACCGTTATATTCCGGCAGTTGATTTGTTTTGTTGTATGGGATTAGGAGTTCCTAATGTTGATTTCGCCGGCTTACGCACAGGCCGCTGGTGGCGGCGGTGCAGATATGCTCACGAGCTTCCTGCCGCTGATCCTGATTTTTGTCGTATTTTATTTCCTGCTTATTCGTCCGCAGCAGAAAAAACAGAAAGAGCATAAGGCGATGCTCGCTGCTGTCCGTCGTGGTGACAAGATCGTCACTGCCGGTGGTCTGATCGGTACCGTTGCCAAGGTTATCGGCGATGACGAGCTTTCGGTCGAGATCGCTGAAGGCGTTAAAGTCAAGGTTGCGCGCGGCATGGTTTCGACCGTTCTGTCGAAAACCGAGCCTGCCAAAGGCGACGACAAAGACGAAGAAGACACCAAAGAAGCCGAAGAGATCAAAAAAGACTGATCTCTTCCGCGACTTGCGAGGCGGGGCAAAATGCTCCGCCTTCTTGTTTTCAGCCGGTGGCCTGCGGGGCGAACAGCACCCGATGTTCAATAGAACCAGACCTAGGTTTTCCAGACAAATCTGGTTAAAGGACACATGCTTTATTTTACGAAATGGAAAGCAGCACTGGTTCTTCTTGTGTGTGCTTTGGGCGTTATATACGCCGTACCGAATTTCTTGCCGAAGGGCACATTCGCGACGGATGCAAGTTATCTGCCGGGCAAACAAATCAATCTTGGTCTGGATTTGCGTGGCGGCTCGCACATGCTGCTTGAGGTTGATATCAACAGCGTCATTCGCGAACGCTATGAGGCTCTTGGTGACACGATCCGGTCTACCCTGCGTGAGGAACGCATTCGTTACCGTCCGCACGATGCAGGCCTGAACGGGGCCGAGGTTACCGTGGTTAGTGCCGACGAAGTCGAAAAAGCTCGTGATCTGATCCGTAATGTCGAACCTGATACCGTGATGAGCGGCGAGGGTAACAACATTATCGTTTCCTATACCGATCAGGCTCGTAAAGAGCTTGTTGATCGTGCGATCAGCCAGTCGCTTGAAGTTGTCCGCCGTCGTGTTGACGAATTGGGAACGACCGAACCGTCGATCCAGCGTCAGGGCGAAGACCGCATTGTGGTTCAGGTTCCTGGTCTTGACGATCCGTCGCGTTTGCGTGCGATCCTTGGCCGTACCGCGAAGATGAATTTCCACCTTGTGAACGAGGAAAAAACAGCGTCTGAGGCGCGTGCCACCGGCATGCCGCCGGGAACGGTGATTCTGCCCTCGGCTGATGCCGGTGACCGGGCTGCAGGTATCAATGAATATCTTATTGATCGTCGCGTTGTTGTCTCGGGGGACAACCTTGTCGATTCTCAGCCGACCTTCAATGAAGGCCGGCCGGTTGTTTCGTTCCGCTTTGATGCCGCCGGTGGGGCACGTTTTGGCGATATGACATCAAAAAATGCCGGCCGCCGACTGGCCATCATCCTTGATGGCGAAGTGATTTCGGCACCGCGGATCAACGAACCGATCCTTGGGGGTAACGGTATTATTACCGGCCAGTTCAGCGTACAGGAAGCCAATGACCTTTCGCTGCTGCTGCGTGCCGGTGCATTGCCTGCACCGATGCAGATACTTGAAGAACGTTCGGTTGGTCCGGGGCTTGGCCAGGATTCGGTCGAAGCCGGTGAAATTGCAGCGATCCTTGGTTTGGTCTTCGTTATTGCCTTTATGGTGATCAGTTATGGCCGGTTCGGAGTCTATGCCGATATCGCGCTCTTGATCAACCTGATCCTCGTGCTGGCGGTGATGTCGGTCTTGCAGGCGACCCTGACCCTACCGGGTATTGCCGGTATCGTTTTGACGGTCGGTATGGCGGTTGACGCCAACGTGCTGATTTTTGAACGTATCCGAGAAGAACGTAACAATGGCCGCACTATCATCAATGCGATTGATGCCGGTTATCGCAGCGCGATGTCGACCATTCTTGATGCCAACCTGACCACGTTGATTGCAGCGCTTGTGCTGTTCAGCTTTGGTTCTGGTCCTATCAAGGGGTTTGCCGTGACACTTGCGATTGGCATCATCACGTCGATGTTCTCGGCAATCTGGGTGACCCGGCTGTTGATTTCTGTCTGGGTTAAACGCCGTCGCCCGACGGAACTGGTAATTTGAGGAAGGGAGCAGGAAGAATATGAAACCGTTGCATCTTGTTCCGGATGACGTGAACGTCCCGTTCCTCAAGTTCCGGAAAATCTTTTATATCGTGTCGCTGATTATGGTGCTGGCATCTGTTGGCT
>CAMPHD010000127.1 GCA_946885765.1 uncultured Thalassospira sp. | reverse complement strand
GCTCCAGGGCGCACTGGCATCGGGTCAGGGTCCGGAGTCGCTGCCGGACCCGTCAGGCGGGCAGGGCAGTTAATTAATGCGTTAACGAACTTCATCGATCAGGGAGATGATACAATGACGACGAGACGCGACTTTATGAAGAAAGCCGGTGTTGCAACCGCAGCAGCGGGTACCACGGCGTTTGCCGCACCTTATGTCAAGGCGCAGAATGCCAAGATCACCTGGCGTTTGCAGACCTATGCCGGTCCGGCACTGGGCGAACATGTGATCAAGCCGGCGATTGATGCCTTTAACAAGGTCGCCAACGGCGAAATGGAAATCGAACTTTATTATGCCGATCAGCTGGTTCCGACCGGCGAACTGTTCCGCGCCATGCAGCGCGGCACCATTGATGCGGTTCAGTCCGATGATGACTCGATTGCGGCCCCGGTCGATATTTCGGTCTTTGGCGGCTATTTCCCGTTTGCGACCCGTTACAGCCTTGACGTTCCGGTCCTGTTTGAAGAATACGGCCTGAATGAAATCTGGGATGAGGCGTACGGCGAAGTCGAAGGTGTCAAATGGCTTTCGGCCGGTTCGTGGGACCCGTGCCATTTTGCAACGGTTGATCCGATCAACAGTCTGGAAGACCTTAAAGGCAAGCGCGTCTTTACCTTCCCGACGGCGGGTAAATTCCTGTCGCGCTTTGGCGTTGTTCCGGTCACCCTGCCGTGGGAAGACATCGAGGTTGCCGTTCAGACCGGCGAGCTTGACGGGATCGCATGGTCGGGCATCACCGAGGATTACACGGTCGGTTGGGCAGATGTGACCAACTACTTCCTGACCAACAACATTTCGGGGGCATGGTGTGGCTCGTTCTTTGCCAATGAAGAACGCTGGAACGAACTTCCGGAACATCTGAAAGTTCTGTTCAAGCTGTGCATGGACAGCTCGCACTATTATCGCCAGCATTGGTACTGGGGTGGTGAAGCCAAACTTCGTACCCAGGGTACGAAGATGAAACTGACCTCGATCCCGGATGCGGAATGGGCGACGGTCGAAGCCGAAGCACATAAGTTCTGGGACGAGATTGCACAGACCAGCCCGCGTTGCGCCAGGGTCGTGGATATCTTCAAGCAGTATGCGGCCGTGATGGAAAAAGCGGGCAAGCCGTATCGTTACAGCTAGGCCCGTCGGGAACGGTCAATTCTGATCGGGCAGGGCAGCAGATGTTTCATTGGGCATCTGCTGCCCTGTAAACCTGTATTCTTTTGGATTTATGCGGGTTTCACGACTGTAATAAATAATACAAAATGACAAAATATTTGTTTAAATGTTCAATGTTGTAATTTACATTACACATCAAGACGTCACAAGACGCGAAATAAAAACGGGCAGGAACCGGTCAATCCGACACAATAACAAAGCCCAAATCACAGGAGGCCGCCGATGCAGGCGAAGGATGTCAAAACCGCCGATGACGCACGAAAACTGATTAAGGAACGAGACATCAAATTCGTCAAAATCGGTATTTTCGACGTCGACGGAATCATGCGCGGCAAATATATGCATCGCGACAAATTCCTGTCGGCACTCGATTCCGGTTTTGCCTTTTGTGATGTGGTTCTGGGCTGGGATTCAAATGACCAGCTTTATGACAAATCCGAGTTTACCGGCTGGCACACTGCATATCCGGATGCACCGGTGCGCGTGATCCCGGAAAGCTGTCGTGAATTGCCGATGGAAGACGATACGGTCCTGTTTCTGGGCGAGTTCGAGGGACGGGCGGAAACGGTTTGCCCGCGTGGCACATTGCGCCGTGTCCTCGATAAAGCCGATCAGATGGGATATGACGTGTCGGCTGCCTGCGAGTTCGAGTTTTTCCTGTTCGAGGAAGATCCGCATTCTGTGCGTGAAAAGAACTATCGCAATCTCAAGAACATTACGCCGGGTTTTTACGGTTATTCGATGCTGCGCAATTCCGTGCATTCGGAATTCTATCATGACCTGCTTGAACTGGGCGAAAGCATGGATTTCCCGATCGAGGGACTTCATACCGAAACCGGCCCTGGGGTTTTGGAAGCTGCCCTTACCCATGATGAGGCGATGAAAGCCGCCGACAAAGCCGCGCTTTTTAAAACATTCACCAAGGTTCTGGCTCAGCGTGCCGGATGGATGGCGACCTTTATGGCGAAATGGTCAAACGATTGGCCGGGGCAGTCGGGGCATATGCATGTTTCGATCAAGGGCAAGGATGGCCGGGCGGCATTTTATAATGCCAGCAAGCCGCACAACATGTCCGATGAAATGCGCTGGTTCCTTGGCGGTCAGCAGAAGCTGATGCCGGAACTGCTGTCGATGGTGGCGTGCACGGTGAACAGTTATTCGCGGCTGATCCCGGGTTTCTGGGCACCGACGACGGCAACGTGGGGTGTTGAAAACCGTACCACGGCGCTTCGCGTTATTCCGGGCAGTGCGAAGTCGCAACGCATTGAATATCGTATTGCAGCGGCTGATATTAACCCCTATATCGCGCTTTCGGCGGCTATCGGTTCGGGCCTTTGGGGCATTGAGAACAAGGTGGAGCCGGGCGAAATGGTCGTCGGCAACGCCTATGCGCAGGAATTCCCCGAAGATACGAGCCTGCCCGCAACGCTTTACGAGGCCGCCGGACGCTTGCGCAAATCCGAGGCGGCAAAATCGCTGTTTGGCGAAGAGTTCGTGACCCATTACGCCCAGTCGCGGGAATGGGAAGAACGCGAGTTCCGCAAGGCGATTACCGACTGGGAAATGCAGCGTTACTTCGAAATCATTTGATCTGTTGCACGGGGCGACGCATCGTCGCGTCGCGCCTGGTCACACACACACTAGCGCCCTAACTCATTCTCCAATTGTGAGGCATTATGTCTGAGAGTTTACGCACCATCTCGCCCGTTGATGGATCCGTTTATGTCGAGCGTCCGCTTGCCGGTGCTGCCGAGATCAACAAGGCACTTGATGTTGCCCGCGCCGCACAGGCCGAATGGCGCAGTGTGCCGGTTGCGACCCGTCAGGAAATCCTGCGCAAGGCGGTTGCCGCCTTTGTCGCGAAAAAGGATGAAATTGCCGCCGAGATCAGCTGGCAAATGGGCCGCCCGATTTCGCAGGCCGGTGGCGAGGTCAACGGTTTCAAGGAACGCGCCGATTACATGATCGACATCGCCCCCGAGGCGCTTGGCGATTACAATCCGGGCGAGAAAGCCGGTTTTAACCGTTTCATCCGTCGCGAACCGTTGGGCGTTGTTGCGATCATCGCGCCGTGGAACTTCCCGTATCTGACGGCCGTGAATGGCGTTGTTCCGGCGCTTATGGCAGGGAATGCGGTGGTGCTGAAACATTCGCACCAGACCCCGCTTTGTGCGGAACGATTTGCCGAGGCGTTTGCAGTCGCTGGCCTGCCCAAGGGATTGTTCCAGTATCTGCATCTAAGCCATGTGGATGCGGAAAAACTGATGGGCGATATCCGTGTTGATTTCGTCAACTTCACCGGTTCGGTGCCGGGCGGCCATGCGGTTCAGAAAGCGGTGGGTGGCAAGTTCATCGGGACCGGTATGGAGCTTGGCGGCAAGGACCCGGCCTATCTGCGTTCGGACGTCAATATCGATCATGCGGTGGAAAACGTCATTGATGGCGCGTTCTTTAACACCGGACAGTCCTGCTGCGGGATTGAACGCATTTACGCCCATGAAAGCGTGTTTGATGCCTTTGTTGAAAAGGCAGCCGACCTTGTTTCGCAATACCGCCTTGGCAGCCCGATTGATGCGGAAACCAACCTTGGCCCGATGGTGCGTGCGTCATCGGCGGCTTTTGTGCGTGGCCAGATTGCCGATGCCATCCGCGACGGCGCCAAGGCATTGATCAATCCGTCGAAATTTGCCGCCAACAAGGAAGGTACGCCGTATCTCGCGCCGCAGGTGTTGATCAATGTCGATCATTCGATGCGCGTCATGAGCGAGGAAAGCTTTGGCCCGGTTGTCGGCATCATGAAGGTGACGTCCGACGAGGAAGCCATTGCCCTGATGAATGACAGTGAATTTGGTCTGACGGCATCAATCTGGACGGCGGATGAAGATGCCGCCCTTTCGATTGGTGACCGGCTTCAGACCGGAACGGTTTTCATGAACCGTGCAGATTACCTTGATCCGGCACTGGCCTGGACGGGGGTGAAGAATTCGGGACGTGGATGCACGCTTTCGAAACTGGGTTACGAATCCCTGACCCGGCCGAAAAGCTTCCACCTGCGGACCAAGATTTAACGTCGCGTTTGCGCGCAAAGGATACAGAAATGACCAAGAAGATTGTTGGAAACTGGAACTTCCCGACCTCCGTGCGTTTTGGTCCGGGCCGTATTTCAGAACTGGCAGATGCCTGCAAGGCAACCGGCATGAAGAAGCCGTTGTTGATCACCGACGAGGGCCTTAAGGACCTGCCGATGGTGCGTGATGCGATTGCTGCAAACGAAGCCGCAGGGCTTCCGACCGGACTGTTTGCCGGTGTGAAAGGCAACCCGACGGGCAAAAATGTTGAAGACGGTCTGGCGGTGTATCGTGCAGGCGGTCATGACGGTGTGATCGCCTTTGGCGGAGGTTCGGGCCTTGATGCGGCCAAGGCCGTTGCCCTGATGGCGGGGCAGACCCGCCCGATGTGGGATTTCGAGGATGTCGGTGACTGGTGGACCCGTGCTGATCCGGCTGGTATCGCCCCGATTGTTGCGGTTCCGACCACGTCGGGAACTGGTTCCGAGGTGGGCCGTGCCAGCGTGATCACCAAGGAAGACACGCACGAGAAGAAAATCATCTTCCACCCGAAGATGTTGCCAGCCATCGTGATTTCCGATCCGGAACTGACCATTGGCCTGCCGCCGCATGTAACGGCAGCAACCGGTGTTGATGCGTTTGTTCATTGTTTTGAGGCCCATTGCGCACCGAGTTATCATCCGATGGCGGATGGTGTTGCCCTTGAAGGCATGCGCCTGATTGCCGATGCCTTGCCGCGTGCCTATGACAATGGCAAGGATATCGAGGCACGCGCCGATATGCTTTCGGCCGCATCAATGGGGGCGACAGCCTTCCAGAAGGGACTTGGCGGTGTTCATGCCTTGGCCCATCCAATCGGGGCGATTTTTGACACTCACCATGGCCTGACCAACGCAATCCTTCTGCCGTATGTCATGCGTGCCAACCGCCGCGCGATTGAAGGCAACTGTGAAACGATTTGTCGTTTGCTGGGCCTTGCCGCACCGGGCTTTGACACCCTGTTTGAATGGGTTCTGGCGTTCCGGACGCGTCTTGGGATTGTCAATACGTTGGCGGAAATCGGCGTTGATGTAAACCGTGCCGAAGAAGTCGCGACCAAAGCCAAGGGCGATCCGTCCGATGGTGGCAACCCGATTGAACTTTCGGTGGCCGATTATGCCGAAATCTTCCGACGGGCCTGTGTCGGCGAGCTTGGCTAAGCCTAAGAAACGACAATCAAAACAATAACGGGATCAGGGTGTTATCATGGAAAACGTCAGAAAAATCCTGATTGTCGATGGCAATCTCCGAGAGGTGAACGAATTAAACCGTTCCCTTGGTGGTTCGCTATCTGGCGAGGGATATGAAACGGCCCTGCGACGCCTTGATCCTGAACTTGATGTTACGATTGTCCGGCCTGCCGATGACGGGCCGGACTGTCTTCCCGATGGTGTCAAACTGTCGGATTTTGACGGGATTGCGTGGACCGGTTCGGCGCTGAATGCCTATATCGATGAAGACGCGGTTTTAAACCAGTTGCCATTGGCCAGGGCGACGGTTGAATCCGGTGTGCCTGTATTTGGCAGTTGCTGGGGCATGCAGATTGTTGCCCGTGCCTTTGGCGGCGAAGTTCGGGCATCGCCCAATGGGCGGGAGATCGGTGTAGGGCGTATGATCCGTCTGAATCGGGCAGGGGTCGTGCATCCGATGTATCGCGGAAAATCGGCCTGTTTTTCCGTGCTGACGGTGCATATGGACGAAGTATCGGTCCCGCCCAAGGGGGCTGTAATCCTTGGCGGGAACGAGCACAGCCATATTCAGGCATTTGCGATGGAAAATGACGGCCTGAAATTCTGGGGCGTGCAATACCATCCCGAATATACGCTGGCGGAACTTGCGGCCATTTTCCGGCGGTACGGGCAGCGCCTGATTAATGCCGGATTGTTTGCCGATCAGGGTGCTCTTGAAGCCATGGCGGCAAACTGGATGGCGTTGCATCAGGACCCGGATCGGCGCGATCTTGCATGGCAATACGGTATTGATGATGATGCGTTGCTCTATGAACGCAGGTTACTGGAACTTGGCAACTGGCTGAAATATTCAGTTGGAAACGCGGCCGGTTAAATTGTTTTCTTAAAGGCAGTTGCTGCGCGTTCCTGAACTGTTTTGTTATCAACATTCCAGACAGTTGTGCCTTCGGTTTCGGCGGTCAGGCTTGCCATCGCAAGGCCGGTGCCAATCGCGGCGTCAAAGCTGATTTCCGGTTTGCTGAAAGCTGACAGGAAGCCCGAATAAAACGCATCACCCGCACCATTGACATCAACAACCCGTGTCGGCAACGGGCGCCAGAACGCGATTTCGCGGTCATCGGCAGATATGACGCCGGTAGCCCCCAGCGTGATGACAATATGAGGAATGCCATAATCGCGCAGGGTTTTGATCGCCTTTAGCGCATCATCAATGTCGTTGACTTCAACACCTGACAGAACTTTTGCTTCGGCCCGGTTGGTAACCAGAACATCCAGTTTTCCTAGCAGAGGTTTGAAGCGCGCCGACTTGGACGGGGATACGGTCGCAGCACAAAAGCGCGATGTCCGCTTCTGATCGGCCAGCCAGATCAGGGTTTCGGTTGGCAGATTGGCATCGACCAGCCACCAGGGCCAATTTTGAATATTTGCCAGCTGATCACGCAGCAGGTCGCATGTCAGACGGTCATAGATTTCGGCATCAATCAGACCAAGGGCGAGCTCACCGGTTTCGTCAAGAATGGCGGTATAACCGGCCGTGTGACCGCCGGAAATTCTGCGGATTTGTCGGGTATCGATACCGATTTCAGAAAGGGACTGAATGATTTGATCACCGTCGCCGTCTTCGCCAACTGCGCCCAACATTCCGACATTACATCCCAGCAAACGCAAGTGAACCGCGATATTGCGCCCGACGCCCCCCGGTTTGTGATGCAAGGTCCGCACAGGGTTTGACGCCGCGGATACGAATGTTTCCGTGCATTGCAGGGTTCGGTCAAAATGGGCTGCACCAAGGCAAAGGATATTGCTGGCCGGGTTGATCACGGTGATGCTCTGTTTCTTATTAAACGGGTCGTTGGTGACTGGCGCAAAGTGATAAGCCGGGCTGCCAATTCAAGGCAAGTAAAACAAGAAGGGCGGTGCACGGCTTCATCGTGCATCGCCCTCTTTGTTTAAAACGGCTGGTTCGATCTTATTTCATCATGATGCGATCATGGGTTGCCGGGGTCATCGGTGAATTCATGCCGATATATTCCGCAACAGCCTGTTCAAGGTTCGGACCGAAGTCATAGACCTCGGTTGCGTTATCACGGAACAAGGCATAGCCATCGCCGCCATTGCGCATGAAGTCGTTCGACACAACACCATACGATTTCGCCGAATCAATCGGGACGAAAATACCGCCTTCGTCGACCATAACGTTTGAGACGCGCGATCCGACCGGTGCGTTAAGATCCAGATCGAATTTCAGGCCGGATACCTGCGGGAACTGGCCCTTGCCCTCGGATACCATCGATACGCCATGTTCAAGCGATGCAATGACATCGGCACCTGACAGTTTGAAGGTTGCCAGAGCATTCTGGAATGGCAGAACCGTAAGAACTTCGCCCATTGTTACGGTGCCTTCGTCAATGCTGGCGCGGACACCGCCGCCATTCTGGATGGCGATCTGGTAACCTTCGCCAGCTTTCCAAAGCATCGCATCGGCAATCAGCGAGCCCATGGAGCATTCCATTGCGCGACAGGTTTCGCGCGATCCATCGGCCGCTGTGGTAAAGCTGCCGACTTCGATGGTACGCACGGCATCGACCGAACCGCTAACTTCGGCGATTTTTGCCAGAACGTCATCGGCCGGTTTGATATTGCTATCAAGGGTGATCGGTTCCCCCGACCATGCCTTTGCCACCCCGTCATCATCAAAGGTGACCTCAAGTGCGCCGAGATAGCGGCTATAGGCATAGGCCTGAACGACCAGAACAGGTTTGCCATCCGGTGCGGTTTCGACAACCGGGTAGGGATAGTTG
>CAMPHD010000126.1 GCA_946885765.1 uncultured Thalassospira sp. | reverse complement strand
GAACACGACCGGGCGGTCCTATAGTCTTGAACGGCGTTTGGCCGTGCTCGAAATCGCGCGCAAATATGGTGCGGTCATCCTTGAAGACGCGGCCTATTGCAAACTGTCCTACGAAGGCGATGTCTTGCCATCGTTGCTTGCCCTTGATGAAACCAATGGTGACCCGCAGGCCGGAACCGTTATCCAGCTTGGCACATTTTCCAAAACATTGGTGCCCGCCCTTCGCATCGGGTGGGTCTGTGCGCCGCGTCCGGTGATCGAACGGCTGGTTCTGATGAAGCAGGCCGGTGACCTGCATGTGTCGACCATCAATCAGGAAGTCGCCCTTCGTGCGGCGCGTAGACTGTTTCCGGGGCATCTGGATACCATCCGCGATGCCTATCGCAGCAAACGCGATATGATGCTGGCCGCTTTGGATGAATTCATGCCCGAAACAGTGTCTTATACAAGACCCGAAGGCGGCATGTTCATCTGGCTGACCCTGCCGGAAAATATCGATAGTCGCCAATTGCTTGAACAGGCCCTGCATGATGCCAAGGTTGCCCTTGTTCCCGGTCAGGCCTTCTTCTGTGATCACACGGGCCGTAATACCGCGCGTCTTAGCTTTGCGACCGAAAAGGCGGATCGCATTCGCGACGGCATCGAACGCTTGGCATTGCTGATCCGGCGTGTGCACAATCAGTAAGGGGTATTGTGCAACAAAGCCGAAGGATCATCATGAACATCCAACGCAACGCATCAAAGGCATCGACCAAGGGATCGCCGGATTACTTCACGGGTACGGTCCGGATCGACAGCCCGTTTCAAACCACCGATCCGGCCCGTCTCGGTGGGGCCATCGTAACGTTTGAACCGGGTGCCCGCACCGCATGGCACACCCATCCGCTAGGCCAGACCGTGATCATCACAAGCGGCCTTGGCTGGGCACAGCGTGAAGGCGGGCCACGCGAAGAAATCCGCCCCGGCGATATCGTCTGGTTCGAGCCGGGTGAAAAGCACTGGCACGGAGCGACCGACAAAACCGCGATGACCCATATCGCCATTGCGGAATCCGTGAACGGATCGCCGGTCGACTGGCTGGAAAAGGTCGCGGACAGCGATTATCTGGGCCAATGACCGGACCCGAATAAAAAAGCCCGGCAGGGGTGGGGGACCGCGCTGCCGGGCCGGAGTTGCTGACAAGTGTCGAAATATCTGACGCTAGCGATTGGCTTTTGTGAACAGGTTGCGCGAAATGCGACCTTTACATTTCCGGTTCGTTCGCAAAGCACAGCTTTTCCAGCGCCAGCGAACTTTGCGTCTGGCGGCGTTCCTTGTGGCGCAGCATCATGAATTTGCGCGGGCGAATGTGAAAAGCCGCCCGGAAAAGCCGCCCCTGCGCGATCAGGGAACTGACGGCGAAGCTTGAAACGGCGGTGGCGCTGATGCCGGTTTCAACGGCGGTAATCACCGCCTCGTTCGCCGGTAATGTCAGGGCGATTTTAAGCCTTTGCGGATCGACGCCCGACTGGCGCAGGGCATTTTCAAATTCCGACCTTGTGCCGGAACCGGCTTCGCGAAGCACCCAACTGCTTTGTATGATCAGGTCCTGCGCACTTAACGGCCTGCCATCGGCCCAAAGATGTTTGGGGCCGACCACCACCACCAGTGCGTCTTCGGCGACTTCGCGCATGGCAAGAACGGGTTCATCCACTTCGCCCTCGATAAAGCCGATATCGGCGGCACCACCACGGACGGCATCGGCCACGGTCTTGGTGTTGCCAATCGTCAGGTTGATGGCAATGCCGGGATACTGGTCATGAAACTGCATTAAAAACGGCGGCAGCCAGTAACTGGCAATTGTCTGGCTGGCGTAAACGTTAAGTTCGCCGCGCTGCAATCCGCCAAGTTCGGCCAGAGTCAGTTCGGCGGCACGTGCGCGTGCCAGTGTCGCCTTGGCTTCGTTTAAAAACAGCCGCCCGGTTTCGCTAAGCTCGATCCGCCGTCCGACCCGGTGAAAAAGCGCGACGCCATAAAACCCTTCAAGGTTCTTGATCGCGGAACTGACTGCAGACGGGGTCAGGCCAATCGCATCTGCGGCCTTTGTCAGGTGTTCGCGTTCGGCCACGGCAGCGAAGATCGCAAGCTGTTCAAGGGTCATCATGGCATATGCCTGTTGATCGTTCGAAATAATCGAATGAAATATCCATTTTTATTCGATGGAAGTAAATGATTGATCGTGTGATTTTTCGCCTGTCACATTTTACAGGCAGATCATGTTTTTTAATGCTCGCATCAAGCCGGTTCTTCCGGGGCTGTTCCTGACCACGGCGGTGGCACTTGTCGCCAAGCTGGTCGAACAGGCCGAGCGTAGCCTGATGGGGCATGGCTGGATCGAAAGTCTGGTCTTTGCGATCCTGCTGGGCGTGGTGATGCGGTCTGTGTTCGGCCTTGCCAAGCCTTTCCATGATGGCGTGCGGTTTTGTGGTAAGACCGTGCTTGAAATCGCGATTGTTTTGCTTGGCGCGTCAATCAGTGCGCAGGCCTTGGGGCAGGCGGGTTTTGGCCTGATTGCGGCCATCGTTCTGGTGGTTTGTGCCAGTCTGTTTCTGAGTTTTCATATCGGACGGGCGCTGGGCCTGTCGAAGCATTTATCCATGCTGGTGGCGTGTGGCAATTCGATCTGCGGCAATTCGGCGATTGCTGCCACCGCGCCGGTAATCTCGGCCAAATCCGATGATGTCGCGGCCTCCATCGCCTTTACCGCCGTGCTGGGTGTGCTGTTTGTCTTTGCCCTGCCACTGGTGCATGTCGGTCTGGGCCTGAGTGCCGCGCAATATGGCATCTTTTCCGGGCTGACGGTCTATGCCGTGCCACAGGTTCTGGCCGCGACTGCTCCGGCGGGGGCATTGGCCGTACAGGTCGGCACCTTGGTCAAGCTGATCCGGGTTCTGATGCTCGGCCCGGTGATCTTTGCCCTGGCGCTAACAAGTGGCCGGAAGCAGGATGTCCGTCTGCCATTTACCCAGATGGTGCCGTGGTTCATTGTCGGTTTCGTTGCCATGATGGCGGCCCGTTCGTTTGGTCTGATCCCCGAAATCGTGCTTGAACCGATGCGCACAACATCGTCTTTCCTGACCATCCTTGCCATGGCGGCATTGGGATTAAGTGTCGATATCCGAAGTGTTCTGCATGTTGGCGGGCGGGTGATTGCCGCGGCTCTTCTGTCGCTTCTGGTGCTGTGCGCGCTTGGTCTGCTGGTTCTGGCTATTTTGGTCTGATCGCAGATAAAAAAAGCCCGCCGCCTGATCGGGGGGATGGCGACGGGCAAGGTGAAGATGCGTCCGGCATCTTCAGACATTGCGGAGCAGACTCTTTGGGAGGCAGGGATCGCGCAATGCCACGGGTAGATCTGCGTTGGTAATCTTCTTTACGTTCTTGCTTCTGTTTTAGATTGCTCGTTTCCTTGTTTGGCGTGTTTCAATGCATTCCATTCGTCATCGGTGAAGATACGTGACCGGGTCAGAAAGCGTTTGCCTTCCGGCCCTTCAAGCGAAAACATGCCGCCGCGTCCATCCACGACGTCAATGATCAACTGCGTGTGACGCCAATATTCGAATTGGGCGCGACCGATGTAAAACGGGCTGCCTTCAATCTCGCCGAGCAACACGTCCTGATCGCCGGTTTTGAACTCTCCATTCGGAAAGCACATTGGCGCACTGCCATCACAACACCCCCCGGATTGATGAAACATCAGGGGGCCGTGAATGTCCTTAAGCTTCCGGATCAGAGCCGTGGCCGCATCGGTGGCTGTCACCCTTGCGGGGATTTGGTCTGTTGTCATGACATCCTCCTCTGTATCGGGAACGGCCGGGTGCGAACAGGCACCCGGCCAACACTTTCCGATCAGAAGAAGCCCATCGGTTTCGGATCATAGGAAACCAGCAGGTTCTTGGTCTGCTGATAATGGTTTAACATCATCTTGTGGTTTTCACGTCCGATACCCGATTGCTTGTAACCGCCAAAGGCGGCATGCGCCGGATAGAGGTGATAGCAATTCGTCCAGACGCGACCGGCCTTGATATTGCGGCCAAACCGATAGGCACGCGTGCCATCGCGGGTCCAGACCCCGGCACCAAGGCCATAAAGCGTGTCATTGGCGATTTTAAGTGCCTCGGCCTCGTCCTTGAAGGTTGTTGCCGAAACAACCGGGCCAAAGATTTCCTCCTGGAAAATCCGCATCCGGTTATGACCCTTGAAGATGGTCGGCTGGATATAGAACCCGGTCGAAAGATCGCCGTTCATTTCCGCCTTGCCACCCCCGCAAAGGACTTCGGCACCTTCCTGCCTGCCGATATCAAGGTAAGACAGGATTTTTTCCATCTGCTCGGTCGAAGCCTGTGCGCCGATCATGGTTTCACTGTCAAGCGGGTTGCCCTGCTTGATGTGGGCCACGCGCGAAAGCACGTTATCCATGAACTTGTCGTAGATGTTTTCCTGAATAAGCGCGCGTGACGGGCAGGTGCAGACCTCGCCCTGGTTCAGCGCGAACATGGTCAGGCCTTCGGCGGCTTTCTGACGGAAATCATCATCCTGTGCCATCACATCGTCAAAGAAGATGTTGGGCGATTTGCCACCCAGTTCGAGTGTGACCGGAATGATGTTTTCGCTGGCATATTGCATGATCAGGCGGCCGGTGGTGGTTTCACCGGTAAAGGCGACCTTGGCGACCCGGTTGCTTTGCGCCAGTGGTTTGCCGGCTTCAACCCCGAAGCCCTGCACAACGTTCAGCACGCCAGCCGGAAGAAGATCACCGACCAGTTCCAGCAGCACGCAGATTGATGCCGGGGTCTGTTCAGCCGGTTTCAGGACAACGCAGTTGCCCGCCGCCAGCGCCGGGGCGAGTTTCCAGACCGCCATCAGGATCGGGAAGTTCCACGGAATGATCTGGCCGACAACGCCAAGCGGTTCGTGGAAGTGATAGGCAACGGTATTATCGTCAATCTCGCCAAGCGACCCTTCCTGTGCGCGGATCGCACCGGCAAAATACCGGAAATGGTCAATCGCCAGCGGAATGTCGGCGGCCAGCGTTTCACGCACCGCCTTGCCGTTATCCCATGTTTCGGCAACCGCCAGCATTTCAAGGTTCTGTTCCATGCGGTCGGCGATTTTATTGAGGATATTGGCGCGTTCGGTGACGGACGTTTTGCCCCACGCATCGGCGGCGGCATGGGCGGCATCAAGTGCCTTTTCGATGTCTTCCGAACTGGATCGTGCGATTTCGCAGAATGGCTTGCCATTTACCGGCGAGACATTTTCGAAATACTGGCCTTTGGCCGGGGCGGTCCATTCGCCGCCGATATAGTTGTCATAACGGGATTTGAAAGCAACGACGCTACCCGCGTCGCCCGGATTCTTGTAAATCATCTTGGATCCTCCATGATCGGAAGGCGGCTTTGCCACCTGTTTTTGGTTTTGGCCCTGACATTTCCGCAAAGCCCGTGCCAGTTCGCAAAATCCCGTGCCGGGTGATCTGGTGATCCGGTTTTTTGCTGTTTTACAAACGGTTGGGCGTATGGCTTGGCAGGCGCTGATTGTGTCATTGCATCCCTGTCGATGGCACAGGTGACACAAACTGTCCCATATTTGTGACACTGCGAATTGCACGGTACTTTTGCCGTGAAACCGTTTGGCGTTTCGGGGCTCTGATGTGTTACGATCCATACCGTGATCGGACGCGGCACAAGCCACAAGCCGGGAAACGCCACAAGGCATTCCCGACAAAACACCGGCACAAGGGAGATAACGTCTTATGTCTGGAAACCATCACGGTGGACGGATCGAAGCTGCGTTGCAGTTAAGTGGCGTCGCCCAAAATCGCGCCGTTCTTGAAAGCTGGCAACGCTGCGAACAGCGCTTTGGCCTTGCTCATGACACGCTGCGCCGTCCGGAAGTCATGCCCGAAAGCCAAACCCGCCAGCGCCGTGATCGCAGTGGGCGGCTTTATCATCATGCCCATGATCTGGTGCGCACCCTTTATCGCAAAATCGATGCGTCGGGCTATGCGATTTTCCTGACGGATAATGACGGTGTGATCCTTGACAGTGTTGCGGCACACACGCTGCTTCCGTCCTTTCGCACCAACGGTCTTTTGCCCGGTGCCGTCTGGAGCGAGGAACGCGAGGGCACCAATGGTATTGGCACCTGCATCGTCGAAGGTCGCCCGATCACCATCCACAAGGACGAGCATTTTCTGGCGCAACATGCGGTGCTGACCTGCACGGCGGCACCGGTGTTTGACCCGGAAGGGCAGGTTTGCTCCGTCCTTGATGGGTCCGCCGTGCGCGATGATTTCAAACGCACGGATTGTTTGCGGGTTCGAAGCCTGATTGCCGATTATGCCGATGCGCTTGAGCGCATCCTGTTTTTTGATGAATGCGCGTCCGATCTGATCCTGCATCTTCATCCCGATGCCCAGCATGTCGGATCGACCCGTGACGCCCTGATTTCCATTGGCCCGGATGGCAATATCCGTGGGGCGACCTCGACCGCGCGCCGTTTGCTGGCGGCGGCGAATAATGCGCGCGATGTGCAATCGATGTTTGGTTTTGATCTGGATGGCCTGATCGCGACCCTTGGCGTGGGCGAAGGAACTTCGACCTCGGGATCGGCCAAGGCCCTGCCGGTCAATGGCGGGGGGCTTCTATTCGGGCGGGTAACATTGCCCGAAAAGCAGCGGCGCAAATTCATTTCGATGCGGCCCGCACCAGTATCGCGTTCGACCGCTCGTTCGGCAGCGAACGAAACAGGTGACATACCCGATCAGGACCCGGCAATCCGTCGTCTTTACAAGGTCGGCAGCAAACTTCTGACCAACCGTATCAATGTTCTGATGTCGGGCGAAACCGGCAGCGGCAAGGAACATATGGCGCGTGCCATTCATGCGGCGTCTGTTGGGCAACGCAAACCCTTTGTCGCGATCAATTGTGCGGCCCTTCCCGAAAGCCTGATTGAAAGCGAGCTTTTCGGTCATGCCGGTGGTGCCTTTACCGGGGCGGCGCGTGATGGTTTTGGCGGGCGGATCAAACAGGCCGATAGCGGGACGCTGTTCCTTGATGAAATCGGCGATATGCCGTTATCGGCACAGGGTCGGCTTTTGCGGGTGCTTGAACAGCGCACGGTTGAACCGCTTGGCAGTACAAAATCCGTGCCGGTCAATTTCCGCCTGATCTGTGCCAGCAATGTCGATCTGACCCGTGCGGTGGCAGATGGCAAATTCCGCGAAGATCTGCTTTATCGGATCAAAGGTGCGCGCCTTTCCCTGCCAGCGCTTCGTGAACGGTCCGATCTGCCGGATCTGATCGACCGTCTTCTCCGCCATATTTCCGGAGATATGGTGGGAAAAGCCCGCTGTTCGGACGAAGTTCTGGAGTTGCTGTCACGTCATGACTGGCCGGGCAATGTTCGTGAACTGGTCAATGTCCTGCAATATGCCTGCGTCTTTGCCGATGGCGGTTTGATCCTTCGCGATCACTTGCCCGATGAATTCCACGAAACCATCACGCGCGATCCAAACCATGCCGGATCGATCCTGAAACGGGCCGAAGCCGATGCACTGCGTCAGGTGCTTGATGATCACCGCTGGCATATCAGCAAAACCGCCAAGGTACTGGGCATCAGCCGTAATACGCTTTATCGCAAGATGGACCGGTTTGATATAAGGCGAGAGGCCTAGCCCTTAAGCACACCGTCAAGTGGCGAGGGCGCGGTCAGGCTTTCGAGCGGATAGCCCGAAAAGGTTTTGGTGCGTTCCATCACCACATGGCCGCGGAAATGTTCAATCCCGATTTTGGCGGCCAGAAGCTTTTCTTTAAGCTGGTTGAAATGCGCGATATCGCGGCAAATCATATCCATCGTGTAATCAAATGGTCCTGCGATTTTATAGCATGAAATGACTTCGGGTACGTCGGTGATCGCGGCTTCGAAACGTTTGAAATCGTCAACCAGATGATTGCCCAGCGTGATTTCGGCCATGATGTGCAGGTTCGCACCGATCTTGTCCAGATCGATTTCCGCCAGATACTGCGTGATCAGCCCGGCTTCTTCAAGCTTGCGCACCCGTTCCAGACAGGGCGACGGCGACAGATTGACCTCTTCTGAAAGATCAAGGTTCGAAATCCGGCCGTTGGTTTGCAAAACCTGCAGGATTTTGATGAACAGTCGATCCAGTTTCAGCATGCTTGTTTCCGCCTGATGGGCAATGCGCCTGTTTAACATTGCTTGCTACTGCGCGCGACCAAAATCCCTGTAATCAACCCCATGATTTTCATTGTCGAACGCGTTCGGATCGTTTTT
>CAMPHD010000125.1 GCA_946885765.1 uncultured Thalassospira sp. | reverse complement strand
CCCATCGACCATCATGTTGATCATGATGCCGGTCCGGGCAACGGCAAAAAAGCCGACAGGTCGCAGGAAAATGAAAATTCCGGCACTTTGATCGTTGACTTTCCCGACCGCGCACGTTAACAAGCGCGCCTGAGTTTACCCAAGCCAGAGGATGATGACCCATGGCAGTGCCAAAGAAAAAAGTGACCAAGTCCCGTCAGGGCATGCGTCGCTCGCATGACAAGCTCGCCAAGGGCTCGTACCGCGAAGACAAAGAAACCGGCGAACTGCATCGCCCGCACCACATTGACCCGAACACCGGTATGTACCGTGGTCGTCAGGTGGTCGAGCCGAAGATGTAATTCCGCACCGAAGGGCTTTGGCTCTTTGGCGGTTTGCGACGCTACAAGTTTCCGCGCCATCCGTTTTTCGGATGGCGTTTGGTTTAAAAAAGGACGAAGCCCAACGGCTTCGTCCTTTTTTATTTCAGAAGCCCGCTATTCACGCCATCCCGTCCGCACCGGTGCCGCAAAGCACAATCCCGATCTTGCCCGGATTTTCACCGCCCAGCCGGTCGGTCTGTATCGCGGCAATGCCGGCCGCCGCCGAAAGCTCTACCGCAATTCCCAATTCCCGCCAAAGCCAGCGCGCCGCATCGCGCATTTCATCGTCACTGACCAGAACGATCCGGTCGACATTCCGGCCAATCAGATCGACATTCAATGCCGATGACTGACGCGGTGCCAGACTGGTTGCCGCCGTATTGACACTTGGCAATGTCGCGACCTCGTTATTCTTAAGGCTCTCGAACAATGTCGGCGCACCTGTCGGCTCGACCCCGATCACCCGGATCGATGGCCGCAAAAGCTTGGCCGCTGTCGCAATACCGGAAATCAACCCGCCACCGCCAATCGCCACCACCAGCGTATCAAGGTCGGCCTGCTGTTCAAGCATCTCAAGCGCAATCGTGCCCTGCCCTGCAATCACCTTTGGATCGGCAAAGGGATGGATATAGGCCATGCCGCTTTCACGCGCATGATCCATCGCCGCCCGGTTGGCATCGTCCCAGACCGCCCCGGTCAATGCGACGTCAACACCCTGCTTGCGCAGCTTTTCGACCTTGGGCTTTGGCGTATTGGTCGGCAAAAAGATTTTGACCGGAACCCCCAGCACACGGGCGGCATTGATCACCCCCATGCCGTGATTGCCGCCCGACGCGGTACAAAGCCCCATGGCGCGCTTGTCTTCGTCAAGGGCAAGCGCGGCATTCATCGCGCCCCGCGCCTTGAACGAGCCCGAGACCTGCATGTTTTCAAGCTTCAGATACAGGTCCGGAATGCGATCCCGGTCGGGGAAAACCGACTTGTCGCTATAAATACCGGCGGCAAATACCGGGGTCAGGCGCATGTGATCGGAAATGGCGCGACGCGCGGCACGAAAATCCTGAAGTTCGAGCACGGGGCCTCCTGCAAGTCGGACTTGGTTGGATGGTATTAAACGGGTTTTATCTGTTTTAACGCGGCCCGGAACCGGACGCGAGGCATAAGGACTGAAATATCGCAAAATGGCGATTTCACAACTCTTTGCGGTGAAAAAACCTTGAACCCGCTAATCTGAAATGCTTTGAGTTATAGAAGAAATTCAAGGTATCGAGCGTCGTCATAACCGATGCCCCAAGGAGAAAAGCCACCCATGTCAGGTAACCGCCCCCAAAAGCCCGCAACCCAACTGGTCCATGCCGGTCGCCGGTCCAGCGAATATCACGGTGTGGTCAACCCGCCGGTTCTGCATGCCTCGACCATTCTGTTTGAAACCCTGGCCGACCTTGAAAAGGCCGGGGCATCCGCACCGGGCAAGGTGACTTACGGGCGGCACGGCACCCCGACACGCTTCCTGCTGGAAGAAGCCGTGGCCGAACTTGAAGGCGGCTTTGGCACCCTGTGCGTATCGTCCGGGGTGGCGGCGATCACCAATGCGATCCTGGCCTTTGTCAAACCGGGCGATCATATTCTGGTCACCGACAGCACCTATTACCCGACGCGCAATCTGTGCAACACGTTTCTCAAACGCTTTGGCGTTGAAACCGAATATTACGACCCGACCATCGGCGGCGATATCGCAGGCCTTATTCGCGACAATACGGCCCTTGTCTGGTGCGAAAGCCCGGGCTCTCTGACCTTTGAAATGCAGGATATTCCCGCAATTTCGGCGGCGGCCCGTGCGCGCGGCGTCAAGGTGTTGCTTGATAACACCTGGGCATCGCCGATGCTGTGCCGCCCGTTTGACATGGGGGTTGATGTATCGGTACAGGCCGGCACGAAATACATCGTCGGCCATTCTGATGTCATGCTGGGCACGATTACCACCGCGACCGAAGAAGACCTTCTGACCATCAAGAAACAGATCATCATATCGGGCGATGCGGTTGGTCCCGATGATTGCTATCTCGCACAACGCGGGCTTCGCACCCTTGGCGTGCGCCTGCGCCAGCATCATGAAAGCGGCCTTAAGGTTGCCCAATGGCTGCAAACCCGCCCAGAGGTCAAACGCGTCCTCCATCCCGCCCTGCCCGATGATCCGGGCCATGCCATCTGGAAACGCGACTTCATCGGCGCGTCCGGCCTGTTTTCCTTTGTCCTGAAGCCGGTCACAAAGCCGCAACTTGCCAATATGGTCGATCATATGGACCTGTTTGGCATGGGATTTAGCTGGGGCGGCTTCGAAAGCCTGATCCTGCCATCTGATCCTAAAAACATCCGCACCGCGACCAAATGGGACGAAGACGGCCAACTGATCCGCCTTCATATCGGCCTCGAAGACACCGACGACCTGATCGCCGATCTGAAAGCCGGGTTTGCACGGCTTGAAATGGCCTGAGGTTTCTCAGCCCGGAACGAATATCAGGCGGTCGAAGGCTCCTTGCGTTTGACCGCCTTTTCGATGATTTCCTCGCTCCACTGGTTAAGGCTTTTACCCGCCAGTTCTGCAGCAATCGCTGCCTTCCGGTGAATATCGGGACTGACCCGCAGCATCATCTTGCCGGAATAAGTTTTTTGCGGCGTCTTGCCCGTCTTGGCACAGGTCTCAAGATAATCGTCTACCGCCTCGTAAAAGGCTTCCTTCAGATCCGCAACCGTATCGGCATGAAATCCGACACGGTCCCGAATACCGGCAACATGGCCGACGAAAATCTCGTCATCGGAATCGAATTCGACACGCGCCATATAACCTTTGTAAGTCATTGCATTCATGGCGTTACTCCTGTGCGGATCAGAAAATCACGCGCATCGCGCACCTGATACCGGATCGGTAAAAACTGCAACCAAGGTCTTTCTATGTTTGCCCTGCATGCTATCATTATATGATAGCGCAATCGAAAGCCGCAATCAGAATGTGATAGCAGATCAGGCCCGCTTCAAAACCAGCGACATCATCCCGGACAGCAGGAACAACCCCGCCGCCGAAATCACGATGCTTGGCCCCGCCGGGCTATCGACATGCCATGAAAGGCTGATTCCGGCCATGACCGACGCCGCCCCGAACAGGGCCGCACCAATCGCCATCTGTTCGGGTGTTCTGGCAAAAAACCGCGCACTGGCCGCCGGCACGATCAAAAGGGCGGTGATCAGAAGAACCCCGACAATCTTGATCGCCATGCCAATCACAAGCGCCATCAGCAGCATGAAGACCAGACGCAGCCGTTCGACCGGAATGCTCTCAGCCGCGGCAATTTCCGGGCTGACGGTAAGTGCCAGCAACGGCCGCCACATCCAGACCAGCACCAGAAGCGCCAACCCACCGCCCAGCCCCAGAAGCCAGATATCACTGACATTGACCGCCAGAATATCCCCAAACAGATAGGCCATCAGGTCAACCGCAATCCCCTGCACAAAGGCAAGGGCAACCATGCCTAGCGCCAATGTCGAATGCGCCAGCATCCCCAGAACCGTATCGCTGCCAAGGCGGCTTTGGCGTTGCCCGATGGCAAGGATAAGGGCTGCCGCAAGACAGGTGGCAATCATCCCGATCCGGACATCCACCCCCATCAAAAGCCCGAGTGCGACACCCAGCAACGCCGAATGCGCCAGCGTATCGCCAAAAAATGCCATCCGCCGCCAGACGATAAACGCCCCGAACGGCCCGCAGACAAACGCCAGCAAAATCCCGCCGATCACCGCACGGGTCAGAAAATCATCCATCATTGCGGCCGCCATATCCGATCTTTTTCGTCGATTTCTTCATGATGATGATGTCCATGCGCGCATCCCGGCCCATGAACATGGCCATGATGATGATCATGGCCATCCCCGCCATCAACAACATGCCCGGCAAGGTCATGTTCGTGATCATGTGCATGGGTATAAATGCCAATCGCATCCGCCGCCTGATTCCCAAACAGGGATCTGTATTCAGGATGCTGGCGCACGGTTTCGGGGATTCCCGAACAACAGACATGCCGGTTAAAGCACACCACCTGATCGGTCTTTGCCATCACCAGATGCAGATCATGCGAAATCATCAACACCGCACAATTAAGTTCCGCCCGGATATCATCAATCAGGCGGTAAAGCTCCGCCTGCCCGGTCACATCAACCCCCTGGGTCGGCTCATCAAGCACCAGCAATTCCGGGCGCAGCAACAATGTCCGCGCCAGCATCACGCGCTGCGTCTCGCCCCCCGAAAGGCTGCTCATCTGGCTGTCGATCACATGGCTGGCACCGACCTGTTCAAGAACCTTCTGGCAATCGCCGCGCGAAGCCGAACGGGTCAGTGTCAGGAACCGCTTCACCGTCATCGGCAAAACCTGATCAATGGCAAGCTTTTGCGGCACATAGCCAATACGAAGGCCCGGCTTGCGGATCACTTCGCCCTGATCGGCGCGCTGAAGCCCCAGAAGGGCTTTGACCAGTGTTGATTTACCCGCCCCGTTTGGGCCGATCAGGGTCATGATCTCGCCCGCATTGATCGAAAGCGTCACGTTATCAAGCACCCGTTCATTGCCAAAGGACAGGATCAGTCCCCGTCCTTCAATGAGTGGTGCAGTCATGGCAAAGGCCTTTGATTTCAACAGTGGTCGCCTGAATTTTAAACCCAACATTTTTTGCGGCCTTGCGCACCGCGATGCTTACATCCTCATCCACCGTTTCGGCAACGCGGCCGCATCGGGTGCAAATGAAATACTGCCCCAGATGATCGCAATCGGGCTGATCACACCCGAAATAGGCATTAAGTGACTCAATACGGTGCACCAGACCAAGATCGGTCAGGAATTCCAGCGCCCGATACACGGTCGGCGGCTGCACGCGCTGCCCTTCGGCCTGCAGCGAATCAAGCAGCTCATAGGCGGTAACCGCCTTGTGCGATTGCCAGATCAGGCTGAATACCTTGCGGCGCATATCGGTAAAACGCGCATTTTCCGCCTCGCAGACTTTCTCTGCCTGCGCGATTGCGCTATCGATACATCTGTTGTGATCGTGGCCCTTTTGCGGGAATAGATCGGTCATGTCGCACATCCGAAGTCACGCCGGGCTATTTGCATTAATCTGCAAAAAGCCGTGGCACAGGGTGATATGTTATAATATATCATTTCTTGACGCCACTGCCGCGAAAAGTCAACAACCAACGACCGGAGCCTTCGATGACCACAAAAGCCGCCAATTCAAAGATTGCCGACAAACTGAAATTCAATGAAAGCGGCCTGATCCCGGCAATCGCCCAGCAGCATGACAGTGGCGAGGTTCTGATGATGGCCTGGATGAACCGCGATGCGGTAATCGAAACACTTGAAACCGGCCGGGTCTGCTATTACTCGCGCTCGCGCGGCAAGCTCTGGCGCAAGGGCGAAAGCTCCGGCCAGCTACAGAAACTGATCGATTTCCGCTATGACTGCGATCAGGACACCGTGCTGGTACAGGTCGATCAGCTTGGCGTTGCCTGCCACACGGGGCGTCGCAACTGTTTCTATTTCGCCGCCCGCGATGGCGAGGAAGTGGTGATTTCCCAACCCGAAATCGCCGTCGAAGACCTTTACGGCAAAAAGTAAGCATCAGATATGGCGATTTCCGACGAACAGTTTGACCGCGTTGCCACCACCGTCATCACCGGATTTCTTGGCAGTGGCAAAACAACCCTTCTCAATGCCCTGCTGTCGCACGACGGCATGGCAAAGACCGCCGTTCTGATAAATGAATTTGGCGAAATCGGCCTTGATCACCTTCTGGTGCGCGAGGTGTCCGAGGATGTCGTGCTGCTGAATTCCGGCTGCATCTGCTGTTCGGTGCGCGGTGATCTGATTTCGGGGCTGCGTGATCTGTTTGTCAAACGCACACGTGGCGAGGTACCGGAATTCGACCGCGTGATCATTGAAACCACCGGCCTTGCCGACCCGGCCCCGATCCTGCATACCCTGATGACCGATCCGCTGTTAACGGCCAAATTCCGCCTTGATAGCGTGGTCACCACGGTGGATGCCCTGCATGGCGCCGGGCAGCTTGATGACCATCCCGAAAGTGTAAAGCAATCCGCCGTTGCCGACCGCATCCTGATCACCAAATCCGATCTGGCCGATGCCAAAACGCTGGCATCCCTTGAAGCCCGCCTGCGGCATCTGAACCCCGCCGCCCCGATCCATGCCGTCACCATGGGCGATATTGACCCGGCCAAACTGTTCAATGCCGGACTGTATGACCCGGCCACCAAAAGCATGGATGTGCAGAAATGGCTGCGCGACGAGGCATATGAGCAGCACGGCGACGATCATCACGATCATGGCCATGATCACCACCACCACGCCCATTCGCACGACGTCAACCGGCATGACGACCATATCCGGTCCTTCTGCATCACCTTTGACGAACCGCTGCATTGGGATGCATTTGTCACCTGGGCGGAAATCTTCACCCAGATGCGCGGCGAAAGCCTTCTGCGCGTCAAGGGCATCCTGAATCTGGTCGGTGAAAGCAACCCGGTCGCGATCCATGCCGTGCAGCATATTTTCCATCCACCTGCCACCCTGCCCGCATGGCCCGATGATGATCATCGATCAAAAATCGTCTTCATCACAAAGGATCTCGGCCCGCAGGTCATCCGTGATTCGCTTCATCACCTGAATGCCGCCGTCTCGGAAACCGCCGAAAAATCCTGATTGTTTTTGCATTTGAGCCACATCAAGGCCCCCAACCCGAAATTGGATCAGATTGGGTCTTGGCTTGATACAGCCTCACTCTAAGTCCTGAACTTCGGGCGATCGTAAATCTTGCGGTCGCCCTTTTTCTTGCCCTTTTTCTCGCCGTTTTTCATCGGCATTCTATCCCTTCGCCAAACCGAAGGAGAGCACCAATCATCCAACCGTACAGGTTGCGATGCCGCTGCACTGCACTAAATTTGGCACAAACAACGACTTAATCTTTGTGACAGCTCTCAAAACAATCAAACAAATCAAATCGAAGGGGGTAGAACATCATGATTTTCCGGAACTGGCAGGGTACAGAAATTCCGGCCCTCGGGTTGGGTACATACGAGCTCGATAACGCGAGCGCCGAATATATGGTCGCCGAGGCCGCCAAAATCGGCTATCGCCATTTCGATACCGCCCAGATGTATCATAACGAGGAAGGGGTTGGCCGCGGCCTGAAATCATCGGGTCTTGCGCGCGATGACTACTTCCTGACCACCAAAATCTGGCCCGACAAATTCCAAAGCGGCGATCTGCAAACCTCCGTGGTCGAAAGCCTGCGCAAGCTTGACCTTGACCATGTCGATCTGCTGCTGCTCCATTGGCCAAATGATGAAATCCCGCTGCGCGAAACCATCGCAGCCCTGAACGAGGTCAAAAACCTCGGCATGACGCACCTGATCGGGATTTCAAATTTCCCGACAGAGCTGATCGAACGCGCGGTCGGCCATAGCGACGCGCCCCTTGCGGTCAATCAGGTCGAATATCACCCCTATCTTGACCAATCCAAGGTGCTCGATTGTGTCCGCGCCAACGATATGCTGCTGACGGCCTATTGCCCGCTGGCCCGTGCCAAGGTGATGAAGGACGAAACGCTGGTTGCCATCGCCAAATCCTATGGCAAATCCCCGGCACAGGTCACCCTGCGCTGGCTGCTGCAACAGGATGGCGTCATGGCGATCCCCAAATCGGGCTCGCCCAAAAACGCCAAGGCCAATTTCGATATCTTTGATTTCGAGCTGTCGGACGCCGACATGGCCGACATCCACGAACTCGCCAAACCAGACGGCCGCCTGATCGATCCCGATTTCGCCCCGGAATGGGATCGCGCCGCCTGAGAAGCAGCGGCAGCGCCTACCACCGCCCACTACCAGCCACCACCGTCATTCCCGCGAAGGCGGGAATCCAGACTGCGGCACAAACCACGCACAAAACCATCA
>CAMPHD010000124.1 GCA_946885765.1 uncultured Thalassospira sp. | reverse complement strand
CCAAGGCAAGGCTTTTAAGGTTTTCGGCCGGGCTGGCGTCGAGATCGACAACATCATCGGGCAAGCCACCACCAACGGCGATTTTGTCCATATAGGTATCCGGTGCGTTCAGGAAACCACCCTTTTCCGCCATGGCAACAACCGCCAGCGAGTTCGGGCCACCGGTCGCGCAGATGGTCGTGCCTTCAAGCGGATCAAGCGCGATGTCGATTTCCGGACCTTCGCCCGAACCGACTTCTTCGCCGATGAACAGCATCGGTGCTTCGTCGCGTTCACCTTCACCGATCACGACAGTCCCGCGAATGTCCATGCTGTTAAGTGCATTGCGCATTGCGTCCACGGCAGCCTGATCGGCGGCCTTTTCATCACCGCGCCCCATAAGCCCGGAACAGGCAAGTGCCGCGGCTTCGGTAACACGAACGGTTTCTAGCGCGAGATTTCGATCCATAACTTCATCCTCGTCGTTAACGCGGGGTCTGGGGGCCCCGTCTCTTTGTTTCCCGGCGCGTCCCGTTTGGCCCGGGACTTATAATTACGCCTCGCGGTATTATACCTGCGAGGCGCATATGTCTTTTTTTTGTTTTGTTACGAAGTAAATCCTTCGATCCGCATTAACACCGGCGGCTGCGAGTTGCTTTCGAACGCTGAAATGTCGGAAAGTGCCCCGGACATCGCCGCTTCGCTGGTTTCGTGGGTCACAAACACCACTGGCACTACACCACCCTCGGTCTCGGCCCGGCCATGCTGGATCATGGACGCCATCGAAACCCCATGCTTGGCAAGGGTGGCGGTAACCTCGGCCATAACACCGGGGCGATCCCAAACCATCAGGCGCAGGTAATAAGGCCCGACATGCTTTTCGAGTGACGCGCGCACATTTTTTTTCAAACGATCCGCCGGAACGCCAAAGACCGGCGCATTGCGACCTGCGGCAATATCGACAAGATCGGCAACCACGGCCGATGCCGTCGGGCGTTCGCCTGCCCCGCGCCCCTGCAGGACGACCGGACCGACATAATCACCTTCAAGCACGACGGCGTTAAATACGCCTTCGACTTTCGAAATCTGGGTGCTGCGATCCACAAGAACCGGTGATACGCGCTGTTCGATTCCTTCCGGAGTCTGCTTGGCAATTGCCAGCAACTTGATGCGATATCCAAGTTCCTCGGCCAGTTGGATATCAAGGGCCGATACGCTGCGAATGCCTTCAACCGCAATCGCGTCAAAATCGACCTCGACGCCAAAGGCAAGGCTGGTCAGGATCGCAAGTTTATGCGCGGCATCAATACCATCGACATCGAATGTCGGATCGGCTTCGGCATAGCCAAGCTTCTGGGCTTCGGCCAGAACATCGGCAAAATCACGCCCCTGTTCGCGCATGGTGGTCAGGATATAGTTACACGTTCCGTTCAGGATACCGGTCACACGCGATATCGCATTGCCTGCCAATCCTTCGCGCAGCGCCTTGATTACCGGAATACCGCCAGCAACGGCTGCTTCATAGGCGATGGTAACATTGTTTGCATCGGCAATACGCGCCAGTTCGACACCATGCAGGGCAATCAGCGCCTTGTTGGCGGTCACAACATGCTTGCCGTTTTCAAGGGCCGCCTTGCAGACGTCATAGGCAATGCCGTTCGAACCGCCGATGGTTTCAACAACCACATCGACATTGCTGTCGGCTGCCAGTTCGCGGGCGTCTTCGTACCAGGTAATGCCTTCGGTCGAAAATCCACGGTCCCGAGTTCGATCGCGCGCCGATACTGCTGTGACAATCATCGGAGAACCGGAACGGTCCGCCAGATTGTCCCTGTGTTCGCTCAGCAGTTTAACGGTTCCGGCACCGACCGTACCAAGGCCTGCCACACCGATCTTTACGACGTTTTGCACGATAACTCCTCATGCCGTGGTTGGAATTGCGCATACGCGACGGAGTCTTTTACAACATCCGGTGCGCACACAAAACTTCGCCCGGGACATGTCCCGGGCGAAACATAGAATGCTTTATCGAATATCAGACGGATTTCTTCAACAGTTCACGTGCAGATTCTGCATCGGGATATTTCTGGAAGAATGCCTTGATATTGCGATTGGCCTGCCGGATGCGATGCTTGTTTTCAACAAGGGCAATACGAACATGGCGGTCTCCATACTCGCCAAAGCCAAGACCAGGGGCCACCGCGACACCTGCTTCCTGCAAAAGAAGCTTCGAGAAATCAAGTGATCCCAGTTCTTCAAACGCCTTGGGAATCGGGGCCCATGCAAACATCGTTGCCGCCGGGACCGGAATATTCCATCCGGCACTTTGCATCCCCTCGATAAAGATATCGCGGCGGTCACGATACAGATTGCGGAATTCCTCGACACAATCCTGCGGGCCGTTAAGGGCCGCGGTTGCCGCCACCTGGATCGGGGTAAATGCACCGTAATCAAGATACGATTTGATCCGCGTCAGCGCATTGATCAGCTTCTTGTTACCGGTCGCAAAACCGATGCGCCATCCCGCCATCGAATAGGTTTTCGACAGCGAATAGAATTCAACGGCAATTTCCTTTGCCCCTTCGACCTGAAGGATCGAGGGTGGCGGGTTGCCATCAAAATAGATTTCCGAATAGGCGATGTCCGACAAGATATAGATTTCCTGCGCCCGGCAGAAATCGACGACTTCCTTATAGAAATCAAGATCAACCACCAGCGATGTCGGGTTGGCCGGGAAGTTCAGCACAACGGCACTGGGTTTCGGGACCGAATGTTTCACCGCACGATGCAGCTGCTCCATAAAGCTTTCGGCGTTGAATTCGCCCTGCTCGTCATGGCCAATCGGGATATGGCGCAATGCCGCACCGGCAATGATGAAACCGAACGCATGGATCGGATAGGACGGGTTGGGCACCAGAATGATGTCACCGGGGCTGGTGATGGCAGCCGCAAGGTTGGCAAGGCCCTCCTTGGAGCCCAGAGTCACAACGGTTTCGGTTTCCGGATCGATATCAACCCCGAAGCGCCGCCCGTAATAAGCCGCCAACGCCTTGCGCAAACCGGGAATACCGCGCGACATCGAATAACCATGCGTGCGCGGGTTCTTGATCGTCTCAACCAGCTTGTCGACAATGTGTTGCGGGGTGGCCGGGTCCGGATTGCCCATGCCGAAGTCAATAATGTCCTCTCCCGCTCGCCGCGCCGCCGCTTTCATCGCATTTACTTCAGCAAATACGTATGGCGGCAGGCGTTTTATGCGATGGAATTCCTGGGACATTATCCTACATCCTCGTCACTTCGCCGGTTTTCGAATTTTCTTCGAAAACCGGATCGTCGAATTGAAAAAAATTGCGCGCCACACGACAAAATGCGGGTGGCGCGCCGTACAATTCGAAGGATGTACCTTTTTTAGGATCAATAATCCATAAAGATTTCAACACGGCGGTTTCCGGCCTCACCGGCAGGAACGCCTTCATAATAGCGCGGATCTGCCGATCCATCGGCCCCGACAAAGATCGCATCAGGGTTAACACCGAGAGACACCAGTTCCGATACCACCGCCGATGCACGCCGTTCAGAAACCTGACGGTTGATCGCCATGTGTTCTTCAAGGCTCATATTCGCGGTGCGCATCGATGCATGACCGATAATGCGAAGGATACCGCCGGTCTGACGCCATGCCTGTGCAACCTGGGTCAGAACATTGTTATCCGTGCCCGACAGGTTGGAAGAACCATGTCCGAACTGGATTTGGGCAACCTGAACGCCATTGATACTCGGACCGAGCGTATCGATCGATCGAACGCCAAGACGCGCAGCCAGAACCTCGTTCGCGGTTTCTGCATACGGCATGGCAGAATCGGACAAATAGGCATTTCCGCCACCGCCAAGCTGGCTTTCGTCGACAATCACCGATCCGTTATCGGAATAAACCGAATAGTCGAAGGATTCTGTCTGCGCAGCAGGGCTGGAGCCCGGTGTCGGTTCATCGGCAAACACGCCCTCACCCTCGGCAAGGCGCTTGTTGTACTGATCCATTACCGGATCGCTATTCTGCGTAGTTGGGGATGCTTCGGCAGACTCGGTCGGCGCATTATCATTTTCAGATGCAGCCATGGCCGCACCCGCACCAACCGCAGCACCAGCTTTTGCCGTATCAGATTTCAGAACATCCGGCTTTTCAGGTGCCGGTTCCGGCGTCGGGATCGGGCCAGACGTCGGTGCCTTGGCATTCCATTCATCCGCAACTTTCGACCCTGACTGCGCCGATGTTACAGCACTTCCCGTCGCCGCCCCGGCGGCACCTGCTGCTGCCGCGGTCTTGGTTTCAACAGCCTTGGCTGTAGTTTCAGCCGATTTCTGTACTTCGGTTGCGGTCGATTGGGCTTCGGCAGCCTGTGCTTTTGGTTCTGCCATTGCACTGTTGCTAACCGCCGTCGTTGGTGCCGGGGTGATTTCCGGCTGATCGACATTTGCAGCACTTGGCTCCGGTTCGGGCTGAAGCGCATTGACCGGCGGGGTGCTTTGACGGCGGCCCGACTGGGAATATTGCGCATTCGCGCGATCCGCAGCAAGGCCGGCAACAAGGGCGTCACGTTCTTCATCACCGGTTACGACCGGCTTGGCCGGTGTATCGGCCAGACGCGGATAATCTTCGTCTTCGCCCGGTATTGCTTCCTCGGACTTGGCAGCAGTTTCATCTTCGCCGTCAAACGCATCGCCAACCGATTTCCCCCACTCGATCGGATTGATTGCATCAGGGACCGATGAACAGGCGCCCAGCATCAGCACAACGGCAAGCGCCGATCCAGCATGTAGCAAGGGCCGCAATTTATTTTTTGCGGACTCGTGCTCCGACCACCGCCATGTCGTCGATTTCAGAACGCCCATTTGATTTCGCTGCTCCAAACTATGTTTTATGCGACGTTGCCGTTGAAGATTGCGACAAATCCGTCACCTTATATTTCTTGTATTACCCCTCATCAGCGGGCTAGGCTAAGACTATGATAAGCTTGGGATCAAGCAGAGTTTCAACCCGACACGCCGTTTGAGGGCATTGGATCATAAAACGGGAAAAGGATTGCGATATCGCAAAGATCGAATTTCCTGCTTTATGTTCCGATGCACCGGCGGCGGTATCATAAGGGAATGCGCCATGAACGATCAACAGGCCAAAGAAACCGAAATTCATCTTCCCGATCCCGAGGAACTGTCAACAGCAATGGCAGAAATCGCCGAGAGAAGTCAAAGACTTGTCGCCGATTTTCTGGCCAAGCAAGCAGAAGACCCGGAAATTTCCGATCCAGATCCGCTTAATATCGGCTCGGCTTTTGTCGAACTGACCTCCCATATGATGCAAAACCCGGCCAAGCTGGTCGAAGCACAAATGGATTTGTGGCAGCAATATTATACGCTTTGGCATAACACCACGATGCGCATGATGGGTCAGGAATCCGAGCCTGTTGTGTCCCCGCAAAAAGGTGATCGCCGTTTCCGCGACGAGGCATGGGAAAACAACGAACTTTTCGATTTCATCAAGCAATCCTATCTGCTGTCGTCGCAATGGATGCAGAATGTTGTGCATGATGTTGACGGGCTGGATGACAAAACCGCCCAGAAAGTCGAATTCTATACCCGCCAGTTTGCCGATGCGATTTCGCCTACCAACTTCATGATGACCAATCCCGAAGTCCTGCGGGCCACCATCGAAAGCGGCGGCGAGAACCTTCTTAAAGGACTTGGCAACCTTCTGGACGATCTGGAACGCGGCAAGGGCAAGCTTCAGATCAAAATGACCGATCTGGATGCCTTTAAAATCGGCGAGAATGTCGCCACCACCGAAGGATCGGTGATCGGCAAGACCCAGTTGATGGAATTGCTGCAATACAAGCCGACAACCGACAAGGTCGCCAAACGTCCGCTTGTGATCGTGCCGCCATGGATCAACAAATATTACATTCTTGATCTGCGCCCGGAAAACTCCTTCATCAAATGGGCCGTCGAACAGGGGCACACGGTGTTCGTGCTGTCATGGGTTAACCCGGACAGCAAACTGACCGAGGAAAGTTTTGAGGATTATGCACGCGACGGCGTTCTTGCCGCCCTTGATATGATCGAACAGGCCACCGGCGAGAACGAAATCAACGCCATCGGCTATTGCCTTGGCGGGACGCTTTTGTCTTCCACACTGGCTTACATGGCGAAAAAGGGTGATGATCGCATCAAGTCCGCGACCTTTTTCACCACCCTTATCGATTTTGAAAAATCCGGGGAACTGTCGGTCTTTGTCGATGACAAGCAGATCGAAAGCCTTGAAAATCGCATGTCGAAGGAAGGCTATCTTGACGGTCGCGACATGGCGATGTCGTTTAACATGCTGCGCGCCAATGATCTGATCTGGTCATTTGTCGTCAACAATTACATGCTGGGCAAGGATCCCTTCCCGTTCGACCTGCTGTACTGGAATTCCGATTCGACCCGGATGCCAAAAGCAATGCACAGCTTCTATCTGCGGAATATGTATAACAAAAACCTGCTGCGCGAACCGGGCGGCATCACGATTCTGGGCGAAAAGATCGACCTGCGCGATATCAAAATTCCGGTCTATTTCCTGTCAACGCGCGAGGATCACATCGCACCATGGCAGGCGACCTATGCCGGAACGCAATTGATGTCCGGACAGGTCAAGTTCGTCCTTTCGGCATCGGGCCACATTGCCGGTGTGGTCAATCCCCCCGCGGCCAAGAAATATTGCCACTGGACCTATAACCGCAACCCGGCCAACCCGGATGACTGGATCGCCAAGGCAACCCAGCATGATGGTTCATGGTGGTCGGACTGGCAAAACTGGATCAGTCGTCGTTCAGGTGGCCAGGTCAAAGCCCGCAAACCGGGGGATGGCAAGCTTAAAGTATTGGGCGCAGCCCCTGGCGAATATGTCAAAGTGCAACTTTCCTGATCATCTCTCACAACTGGCATTTCCGGCCCGCCCGAGGTGGCGGGCCGTTTCTTTGGTTCGAAGGAAAATACCATGTCCCAGAAAATCGGTTTCCTAGGCGCAGGCCGCATGGCATCTGCAATGATTTCCCGCCTGCTGGAACAGGGTTATCCGGTCAAGGTCTGGAACCGTAGTGCCGCCAAAATCGAACCGTTGGTTGCCAAGGGGGCAATTGCCTGCGCGACACCAGCCGAGGCGGCAAGCGATGTTGACGTGGTCCTTTCCTTCATGGCCGACGATATCGCTGCCGAAGCCGTCTGGCTGGGCGACAATGGTGCGCTTTGCGCAATGACTCCGGGTGCCCTAGCCATCGAATGCTCCACCCTTTCACACGGGTTTGTTCTGGAACTGTCCGGCAAGATCATGACGGCAGGCTGCCTTTATATCGATGCACCGGTCACCGCCGTTCCGGCACAGGTTGCAGCGGGCGAAACCATGTTTTTGATCGGTGCGGATAATGTCGCCCTTGAACAGGCCCGCCCGATCATGGAAGCGGTTGCCAACCGTATCGTGCATTTCGGCCCGATCGGATCGGGTACTGTCTATAAGCTGATGAATAACCTTTTGGGGGCGGTCCATATTGCTGCCGCCGCCGAACTGGTCGCGGTCGCGCAAAAGGCGGGGCTGGATGGCGATCTGGTTGCCGAAGCATTCACCAATGGTGCTGTCGCCAGCCGGGCCGGAGTCATGACGATCCCGGGCATGATCAGCGGCAATCATAACGAAGGCATTCATTTTACCGCCGCCCTTCGGGCCAAGGATGCCGGCTATGCCATGTGGCTGGCCGATGAACTTGGACTTGATCTGCCGGTCGGGCGATCCGCGACCGAAATGTTTGACCGCGCGATAGAGGCCGGACTTGGCGACCTTGCACAAAGTGCCGTGCTGGAAACCGTTCGCGGCAGGTAGGCCTATTTTTTCTTCCTTGCCGCTATGGCCGCTTCATCCTGTTCGACCAGAAGGGGCTCGTACCGCGCATCGGTCAGGGCTCTAAGAAACGCCACCAGTGCATCAATGCGCTTGGTATCAAGGGCGTCCCCCTGCTCCAGCTCTTTAAGCGACACGGTATCGGGGACTTCCGCATCACCCCACGGTTTTTTGGTTTCCGGGTTAAGCTGGGCCGATTTCGCACGGCTGTTGTATTTGTTATAGAACTTCATCACGGTACGCAGATCGGCAAACACACCGTTATGCATATACGGCCCGGTCACCGCGACATTGCGAAGCCCCGGCGTTTTGTATTTGCCCTTATGCGCCACATCGTCAATCGCCGGATTATCCAGAAGCCCGTTATCGGTAAAATCGGGGTCCTTGTTATTCTCGTTGCGGACCGCCACGTTCCGCGGCACACCGATATTGTGATATTCGTAATTGGTGAATGTCTCGCCCTCTGCCGTCGGCGATGTTTTTAGC
>CAMPHD010000123.1 GCA_946885765.1 uncultured Thalassospira sp. | reverse complement strand
CCTTTTTCAACCTTCAGCGGGCATACGAGAGGCTCTGGAGTCTGGTGGGCTCGGAGATGTGTATTCTAGCTTGGCCTGCAAGCCCAAGGCCGGGTCAGGCGTTTCCCCCGCCATCAGGCTGGCGACGACCTTTTTCTGGTTGGGAATGATGATGCGAAACACGTTGGCTGCCATGATCGTGCCCAGCATCGCCCCGACATGGATAAACGCCCCGCGGCCGCTAAACACATGGGTAAAGCCATAAGCCGCAACCATCGCCAGAATGAACACGCCAACCGCAAGCTTTCCGGTGCTTTGGCCAACCGGGCTTTTGCACATCAGATCGTAAATCACCCAACCGGCAAACAGGCTCGCAAGACCGATCAGGATCGCATCCCATTTGCCAAGCGGCATGACATTCGGATCGATCAGATAGCTTTCGGCACTCCAGTAATACATCGTCACCAGAAGCGCAAAACCGGTCAGCCAGGTGAAATAGGCCTCATACTTGAACCAGTGAAGTTCGGGCGGCATGGATTTCGGCGCGACCATCCATTTATTGACATGGTAAAACCCCCCGCCATGGACCATCCAGGCTTCGCCATACACACCGTCGTCCATGCCTGGGCGCTTGCGCAGGCTCAGATCAAGCCAGACGAAGTAAAAGGATGAACCGATCCACGCGATACCGGTGATCAAATGCGCCCAGCGCAGGATCAAATTGATCCAGTCCTGAAACAGAATATCCACCCGTTGAAACCTCCGTCTTGCCGGGCGTCTCTCATGCTGCCCTGCTGTCCCCTTGCCGGTTATGCGATACGCTTGACCGCATTGATCCGGAATTATTCCAATCAGAGTCCTAACATAGCGTATCCGGGCGCTCTATTATTAAGGGCAGGTGCATAATCGAAATGACTTTCAAGTTATTTTTTAAAATGGCACAGTGCCTTGAAATTCGAAAAAGCAAAAACAAGAACGCCATATCAGGAGCACCCGCACCATGTCCGACTTTGAGGACATCCAGATTTTTGTCCGCGTAGCCGAACTTGGAAACCTGTCTGCCGCCGGGCGTGAATTGCGCCATTCGGCGGCGGTTGTGTCAAACCGGATTGCGCGTCTTGAAGAACGGCTTGGTGTCAGGCTTTTGAACCGCACCACGCGCCGGGTGAATCTTACCACCGAAGGCGATGTTTATTACCGGCACTGCCTGCGTATTCTGGCCGAAATGCAAGAAGCCGAAAATGCCATCGCCAATCAGAAAAACACCACGCGCGGCCCGGTAACGCTGACCTGCCCGATTGCGTTTGGCAATAAATATGTCGCACCGATCATTCCGAAGTTTGTCGAGAAAAACCCCGATGTGCAGGTCAGACTGCACCTTTCCGACCGGTTGCTTGACCTGCTTCAGGACAAGGTCGACCTTGCCATTCGCATTGCCGAGCTAAAGGAAAGCTCGCTGATCGTGCGCAAGCTTGCGGCCAACAAACGCATGCTGGTCGCAAGCCCTGCCTATCTGAAAAGGCATGGTATCCCCAGCGCACCCGGTGATTTACTGCACCATAACTGCCTGTTGCTGCGATTTCCGGGATCACGTCAATATCAATGGACCCTGCTCGGCACACAGGAAGAAGGTCCGGTGACCCTGTCGGTTTCAGGATCCATGGATTCAGACAATGGTGAAGTCCTGACCCGCTGGTGCCTTGACGGGCATGGCATCGCGCTTAAATCCCACTGGGAAGTCGGCGAATATATCCGCAACGGCCAGCTTCAGGTGGTTTTGCCCGATTATACGCCACCAGCCCACGCCGTTTACGCGCTTTATCCCGAAAACCGTTACCTGCCGACACGTGTGCGGGCCTTTGTCGATTTTCTGGTAGGCGAGTTTGGTGGAACACCGCCATGGGATAAGAGCTGATACAGATCCATATATCCACAAAACGCCCCGATAGATGCAAGGTCTTTGCGGCTTTGGTATATATCACTTTTTGATTTCAGACAGATAACCACCCAGAACAGCCGCGACATTGAACCCGATGACATCGTGCGCGTAACCGCCTTCCATGACAAAGACGGTTTTCAATCCCAGCCGCCCGATCATTTGTCCGATCCGGTTGAAATCATCGGTTTGCAGTTTGAAATCGCACAGCGTTTCGGCCTCGTGGGCATCAACACCAAGTGCGATCACGAGGGCTTCGGGCTGCCATGTGATGATTTTCTGGATAGCCTTGGCAAAGCCCTGCCCCCACGGCCCGAAATCCGATCCGCCGGGCAGCGGAATATTCAGGTTCTCCCCCTGCCCGTCCAGACGACCGGTTTCATTTTCATATCCCATGAAAAACGGAAACTGATGTTTGGGATCGGCATGGATCGAGACGGTCAGAACATCACCACGGTCATAGAAAATATCCTGCGTCCCGTTGCCATGATGGTAATCGATATCAAGCACCGCGACCTTTTTTGCACCCTTGGCAATCATATGCTGAGCAGCAATGGCCGAGTTATTAAGGAAACAATATCCGCCATAACGATTGGCATGAGCATGATGCCCCGGCGGACGGGTCAGGGCAAAGGATGCCTCGCCATCGTTCCAGACGGCATCCGCCGCCGACACCACCGTTTGTGCCCCCCAATAGGCAGCGCGCCACGTACCTTTGGTAATCGGAGTATCAGACGAAATGGCATATTGCCCAAGACGCGCGCTGATATGGGCGGGATTGCCACCGGAGAAACCGGCCGTCGGCCAGACATAGGGGAAAGCGTCGTGGTCATTGCCGACCGCATTCCAGTCCGCCCACGCGTTTTCAAGGAACACCAGATAATCCGCATCATGAATGGCAGCAATCGGTGCCATGCCATGATCGGTCGGGTCAACCAGCTGTGCCTGTACGGAATGGGCCACCGCATCGCGGATGATTGCCATACGGCGGGAATTTTCAAAGCATGGAATCAAACGCCCATGGTGCATTTCACCATTCCCGTCATGGGCGTCGTGGCGGGAATTAAAAAATACACGCATGTCTGACTTCCTTTCCGGCAAAGGCGATAAGGGGCATCTATCCCCTTATCGTAGCAGAAAGTTGTTAACAGGTAGCTATTTGCGCGCGGTGCTGTAAAGCAGTTCGGCGATGGTATCGAGGAAGCCACCAAGCTGTTTGCGCAGATTTTCAGATTCCCGCGCCAGTTTGCCCGCCATATCACGCGTGGTATCGGCAGCCTCGCCCGTCTGACCGGCCATTTCAGAAACCACCGTGATATTATCGGTCACTTCCTTTGCGCCGCTGGATGCCTGTACGACATTGCGTGTGATGTTCGATGACAGTGCCGTCTGGGTTTCGACATTGTTCGAAATCAGGTCCGAACGTGCAGCCAGATCATCAATGACAGATGCAATTTCGCGGATCGAATTGACCGATGCTTCGATCGCATTCTGGATATCCTGAACTTTTTCCTCGATCGATTCAGTGGCCTTGCTGGTCTGGTTCGCCAATCCCTTGACCTCGTTGGCGACAACGGCAAAGCCTTTGCCCGCTTCGCCCGCACGGGCGGCTTCGATGGTGGCATTCAGTGCCAGCAGGTTGGTCTGCGCCGCAATATCGCGGATGAAGCTGACGACTTCGACGATTTCGCCTGCGGCAGCTTCGAGCTGACCGATACGGCCATCGGTTTCCTGCGCCAGACCATTGGCGCGATGGGCGATTTCAACCGATTCACGGGCCTGATCGGCAACGGTGCGGATCGACTGGTTCAGTTCTTCGGATGCCTCGGAGACGCCCGAAACATTGGCAGCCGTCTGACGGGCCGCAGCGGCAACGTTGGTCGAACGCGAACTGGTTTCGTGCGCAATACGGTTGGCATCACCCGATGCGTTTGAAAGTGCACCTGCGGCTTCGGCAATCTGATCGACGGCCTCGAATGATCCGCTTTTGAATTCTTCGATGATGGTGTTAAAGCCGGTAAGCTTCTTTTCAATCGACGAAGTTGCTGCATTGATTTTCTGCGCCGACGTCAGATAGGCGCCGACCAATCCGGTTTCGACAATCCGTCGATAATAACGGTTTTCAGAAACCGCCCCCATGGATGCCGCACTTTCACGCAGGAAGGCGTCATTGCGGTCGATCAGTCTGTTGATCGCGATGAAAAGTTCGCGCATGTCAGGATGACTGTCGACATTGGTAATGCGTGCTTCGTAATCACCCTCCGCCGCGGCAAGAACAACGTCCAGTGCCTTTTTGATCCCCGATTTGTTGGAACCACCAAATAGCGACATTTTGAAACCTCGAATTAGCAATCAGCCTAAAGGCTTTGAATGAATTTGTCGTATGCCAGACCGGCATCTGAAAGCTTTTGCGCCAGCGCCTTGCCCGCAGCAATCATGCCGTCCTTGCGGTTGGCTGTGCTTTCTTCGATCTGGCGGAGTTCCGCGTAAAGCGGGATGATCTTATCCTTGAGGATTTTCGGATCAGCCACGCGACGGTTCGAATGGTAGCCAATAATTTTGCCATTCGCATCAAAACTGGGCGTGATATGTGCATACACCCAGTAATGATCACCGTTCTTTGACATGTTCACGACATAGGCGAAAATCTCTTGCCCGGCGGCGATTTCATCCCAAAGCAGTTTGAAAATGCAGCGCGGCATGTCGGGATGACGAATGATCGAATGGGGCTGGCCCAGAACGTCCTTTTCACGGTAGTCGGAAAGACGCAGAAAAACCTCGTTGGCATAGGTAATCCGGCCCTTAAGGTCCGTTTTACTGACAATCAGTTCTTCAGGCTTGAAATGGCGTTCCTTGCCGGTTGGCTTGGACCTGACTAGCGTTTCGCTCACGTTTCTGTCCCCGATTTTCTGTCCGATAATCTGCCATTGTAGACCACAGCAGTTTTGCATGTCCGGATATCATGTAACGATATATCCGCGAATGATAAATGTAAAATATCCATGTGATACATAGACTAAGCCTGATGATAAAAATTAGATAAATATAATTGACCACCACGGTCCTGACATACAATAGCGGGGTCGGTCAGCGATCACGCCTTGTCAGATGTTCATGCTTTTGATTTTCTGATTATGGTGACGTTTGCAGGGAAGCAGCATGGCACAAGATCTTCGAGACTTTCCATTTCGCGTGGTCATCCATGAAAAGCACTCCGCCCAAGGGGTGCTTGACTGGCTGGACAAGAATATCCGCAGCGACAGATGGACCATGGGTATTCGCAATATTGAACTGCCGCGTGCGACTCAATCCGCCCCCATCGTCGACATGGTGATCTATTTTGCCCGTCGGGAGGATATGGAGCTTTTCCGTGAACGATGGGCTGGCAAGACGCGCGAACATAAGGTCAAACTGAAATTCTGGCGCGCCGCTCTTTACGCCCTGCTGCACCCGAAAATGGAAATGATCGCCTACGAAAAAGTCGACGACAGCCCGAAACGCATCCGTTCGGGGTATCCGGAAACAAGCATCAAGAAGCCCTGAAACGAAACAACCCCGCATACCAGATGCGGGGTTGTTCGTCGTGCTGCCCTCAAGAGGCTTGCAGATCGTGATTATTTCGGCAGTTCGGCATCGATGCCTTTGATGTACCAGTCCATGCCCAGAAGCATTTCGTCGGTTGCATCTTCGCCTTCCTTGATGCGCAGTTCGCCAGCCTGATCATAGATCGGGCCTGCGAACGGGTGGATTTCACCCGATGCGATCTTGGCTTCGGTTTCTTCGGCCAGTGCTTTTACGTCATCAGGCATATTGGTGTAGGGCGCCATGTCGACCATACCGGAATCAATGCCCCCCCAGGTGTCGGTCGATTCCCATGTGCCTTCGGCAACAGCCTTGGCACGCGCGACATAATATTCGTCCCAATGGTCAACAATCGCGGTCAATTGAGCCTTCGGTGCGAACTTGATCATGTCAGATGCCTGACCAAAACCGACGATACCGCGGTTTTCGGCAACCTGAAGCGGTGCCGGGCTGTCGGTGTGCTGAACCATGATGTCAGCACCCTGATCGATCAGTGCCTTGGCAGCGTCGCCTTCTTTGCCCGGATCATACCAGGTGTTGGCCCATACGATTTTGACTTTAACGTCCGGGTTAACCGACCATGCGCCCAGCATGAACGAGTTGATGCCACGAACCACTTCCGGGATCGGGAACGAACCGACATAGCCGACAATGTTCGACTTGGTCATTTTACCGGCGATCACACCAGCAACATAACGACCTTCATAGAAACGCGCGGCATAGGTCGAAACGTTTGCATCACGTTTGTAACCGGTTGCGTGTTCGAATTTCACATTCGGGAACTGTTTGGCAACCTTGACGGTCGGGTTCATGAAACCGAACGAGGTCGTGAAGATCAGGTTATGACCGGTCTGGGCCAACTGACGAATCACGCGTTCGGCGTCCGCACCTTCCGGAACGCTTTCGACATAGCTGGTGGTGGCATTGTCGCCAAGGGCAGCTTCGATTGCCTGACGGCCGATATCATGGCGATAGGACCAGCCATGGTCACCGATCGGGCCGACATAGACAAAGCCGGCTTTGACTTCTTCGGCCTGGGCAGTACCCATGCCGAGTGCAAGTGCACCGGTTGCCACAACGGCGGCAAGCGTGCGCTTCACGAGGTTTGCATTCATTATTTGGTCTCCCTGTTAATCAGCTAATCAGGATTTAAACCCAATTGTTTACGCAATCAATGACGTGTTCTTGTCCAGACCAAGACTCAGCCAAACCGGCCGCATAACACAAGACCGGTTTGATTGAGTGTTGGTCCGATACGCACTTCCTCCCACCGGGTCGGGGCATCCTTTGACGCACCCCGATCCCGTTTCACCAGCCCTATTGTGCGGGCCGGAACGCCTGCCCGATACAGGCAGGTGCATTCAGCCTGATCTTTGCGCGATCACTGGAAATGATCACCAGCACAATCACGGTCGCAAGGTATGGCAGCATCGACATGAATTGCGACGGCACATGCACGCCTGCACTTTGCGCATGGAGCTGCAACACCGAAATAAGCCCGAACATATAGGCCCCGGCCAACAAACGCCCCGGACGCCATGTTGCAAAGACGACAAGCGCCAACGCGATCCAGCCGCGCCCTGCTGTCATGTTTTCAGCCCACATCGGCGTATAGGACAGCGAAAGATACGCGCCCGCAAGGCCCGCCATCGCCCCACCAAACATGGTGGCCATATAGCGGATTTTGATCACCGAATAGCCGATGGCATGCGCGGAATGATGGGAATCACCAACCGCCTTGAGGATCAGCCCCCCACGGGTGCGCGACAGGAAAAACCCGACGGCAATCACCATCGCAATGGACAGATAAACCAGAAAATCCTGACCAAACAGAATTTCACCAACCAGCGGAATATCAGTCAGAACCGGGATATGAAGCCCCGGAAGCGGCTCGATCGCAAAACCAACAAAGCCGGAACCAACAAGAGCCGAAAAACCCACCCCGAAAATGGTCAGCGCCAGACCCGTTGCCACCTGATTGGCCATCAGGGTCAGGGTCAGGAAGGCAAAGATCAACGACATCAGCATCCCGGCAACAATCGCCGCCAGAATACCCAGAATGGCCGAGCCGCTTGATGCGGTAACCGCAAAGCCGGAAATCGCCCCGACCAACATCATGCCTTCGACGCCAAGGTTCAGCACCCCGGATTTTTCGGTAATCAGTTCGCCGGTCGATGCCAGCAAAAGCGGGGTCGATGCCGTAATCACGGTCAGGATCAGTGGAATGAGCCAATCCATTATGCGGCCTCCCCTTTGGCTGCCGGGGTTCCGAAACGAACCCGGTATTTGGTCAAAACATCGCAGGCCAGCAGGAAGAACAGCAAAATCCCCTGAAACAGACCGGTCACCGCATTTGGTAGCCCCAACGTAATCTGGGCCAATTCCCCACCCAGATAGGTCAGCGCCATGATCAGCCCGCCAAACAGGATACCCAGCGGATGCAACCGCCCAAGGAAGGCAACGATAATTGCGGTAAAGCCGTAACCGGGCGATATGGCAGGCTGCAACTGGCCAATCGGCCCGGCAACCTCGAACAAACCGGCAAGACCGGAAAGCGCGCCGCCCAACAACAGGGTAAACCAGACCATGCGTTTCTGACGAAACCCGACATGGCGGGCAGCCTGTGGGGCCTTGCCCACCACGCGCAACTGGAACCCGATCACCGATTTCGACAGCAAAACCCACCCTGCAATCACCACCAGCACAGCAAAGGCGGTTCCAAGATGAACGCGCGTGCCGTCATAAATAATCGGCAACAGCCCAGCATCCGGGAACGGCCGGGATTCAGGGAAGTTGAAGCCTTCGGGGTTGCGCCACGGACCATGCACAAGGAAGCTTAGAAACAGCGTTGCGACATAGGTCAGCATCAGGCTGGTCAGAATTTCGTTGGCATTAAATCGGGTACGCAGAAGCGCCG
>CAMPHD010000122.1 GCA_946885765.1 uncultured Thalassospira sp. | reverse complement strand
GGCGACATCGTCATTCAGGACATCGGGCGTATTGGAAACGCGAATGCCACGCGCAGTGCAGGCCGGAATATCAATGGCATCATAGCCAACCCCGAAACTTGTAATGACCTTAAGGTTCGGAAGCTTTTCGATCAGCTCCGTCGGCACCCCGACCCCGGCGGTCGAAACAAGTGCTGTAATCCTGTCCGCCACATCAGAAAGAAACGCGTCCTTGTCCGTCGCCTGATCCCAGCGATGCAGTTCGTACTGTTCTGCCAGTTTTTCCATATGACGCGGGCGAATGGCTGAAACGACGAGAATATGGTTTTCCGACCTGGACATTGGGGATTCTCCGGTGGTGGCGAGAGAACCAGACTAGCGACAACTCACTTGTAAAACAAGAGAACAGGATAATTAACAGGATGCATCAACGCTCGATAATCTAAATCCTGAATACGATCGGCAACATCAGCATCGCAACGACAAACACAAGAATACTGACCGGCAATCCGCACCGCCAATAATCGCCAAAACGATAGCCCCCCGGCCCCATGATGATCGTATTATTGTGATGGCCGACCGGGGTCAGGAAATCGGTCGACGCACCAATCGCCACCGCCATCAGGAAGGCATCCGGCGCAAGACCGGCACGAGACGCCAGTGCGATTACAATTGGCGCCAGTACAACAACTGTCGTGACATTGTTCAGGATCGGTGTAATTCCCATCGCCAGCAACAATGTCAACGCCAATAGCCACATCGGCCCCGCCGTACCGGCAAGTTGCAACAGGTATCCTGCAATCAGTTCCGCCGTTCCCGTGCTACGCAGCGCTTCACCAATCGGAATAAGAGCCGCAAGCAGGACAAGAACCGGCCCCTCTACACGCCGGTAAAGGTCACGCGCACTGATCACACGCACCATCAGCATCATGGCAACGGCCGCAACGAATGATACCGCCGGTGTCGCAAGGCCACTGGCAGCCAGAAAAATCGCAACGGCAAAAATGCCGATGGCCCAAAAGGCGGCACGTGGACGCAACCGGATTGTTCTTGCCGCCAGCGGCAATAATCCCAGATCGGAAATCGCCGTATCGATCCGCCCGGGTCTTCCCCGGAAAATAAGGATATCACCCGGTGCCACGGTCGCGTCGGCCAACCGACCGTCAAATCGTTTGCTTTGACGCGCCATAGCCACAATATCGACCTGCCATCGTTCAGCCGGTTCAAGGGTATGAAGATTGCTGCCCTGAACGATACTGTCGGCGGGCACGACGGCCTCAACCATTTCGGCATCGTCGGAAAGGACACCAATCTGACCGGGCAACCGAAATCCATACCGGTCACAAAGCAATTCCAGTATTTCGAGTTCCGCCTCGACAATCATCAGATCACCAACAACGAATGTCTGGCGTGGTTTGGGTGCAAAGACACGCCGACTGTCGCGGACAATCCCGTGTACGCGCACTGGCAACGTTGCTTCCAGGGCCGACACAGAACCAAAATCAGGGATACCGTTCACCCCGACACGCAACTCTGTCAGATAACGCCCGGCATCGCGTTGCTCGCCATCGGCAAGATGGCGTCCGGGTATCAAACGCCAACCAACAGTGACAAGCCACGCCACACCGGCAACTGCGATGACGCTCCCGACCGGCGCAAAGTCGAACATGCCAAATGGCTGACTGATGGTACTTTGCCGGATTTGGGAAATGATAAGATTGGCCGGGGTCCCGATCAGGGTCGTCATCCCACCCAGTAATGTTGCAAAGGAAAGCGGCATTAAAAGATAGCCGGGATGTTCGCCTCGGCTGGCACTTGCCGCAAGGGCGACAGGCATCAGCAAAGCCAGCGCACCGATATTGTTCATGAATGCCGAAAGAACGGCCCCGGCAAGACAGAATACCGCAATCATCGCAGCACGGCTTTCAAACCGGTCGGAAAGCATGCGACTGACCGGCTCAAGCGCACCTGTCGCCACAATGGTACGCGTGATGATCAGAACACCTGCAACGGTAATAACGGCACCGTTCGAAAAGCCGGAAAATGCGCTATGCTGGGGAACGATCCCCAAAACAACGGCAGCAAGCAGGGCAACAACCGCGACAAGATCATATCTGAAACGGTCGCTTGCCATCGCGGCAATTGCCATGACAATGATGACCACAAGGGCCAATTGTTCAAAATTCAACTTGCCGCTCCGTCCTGTTTCGCCAGATCAGGCTGCAAACAACGCATATTTCCGCAAGGCAACCGCAACCCTTGTACCGGGCTTCATGTTCCGCCAGTCATCATCGTTATGCGATAGTGCAATGTCCAGATGCATATTCCAGCTATCCAAAGCAACATCCATGACAACCGCAGGGCCAGTGGTGCGAATATTGCGCACAAGCCCGGTCAGGGCCTGATTGGTGCGATCCATTGTGACACGCATGTCATGCGGACGAACATACAAGGTATATTGGCCGTCACCGCGATTGGTATGATCAACCGGTAATGGCCCGCCTGGCAACAATATCTGACCACCTTTGACTTCCACCGAAAGTTTGTTCACATCACCAATGAATTCGTAAACGAACGGGTTTACAGGCTGATCATATACTTCGTTCGGGCTGCCGTGCTGGGCGATGCCACCCTGCTCGATCACAACCACCCGATCCGCAAGATCAAGGGCCTCTTCCTGATCATGGGTCACAAAAACAGTCGTATGACCGGTTTCATCATGCAATTCACGCAACCATTTGCGCAAATCCTGCCGCACTTTGGCATCAAGCGCCCCGAACGGTTCATCAAGCAATAACACGGACGGCTCGATTGCAAGGGCACGGGCCAGGGCAACACGCTGCTGCTGCCCCCCGGACAATTGCGCAGGAAAACGATTTTCATATTCCGAAAGCTGCACCAGCGATAAAAGGTCCCGCGCACGCGCAATGATCTCGTGTTCGGCAGGGCGTCGATCACGCGGGCGGGCACGCAGGCCAAACGCGATATTGTCGATCACGCGCATATGACGAAACAGGGCGTAATTCTGAAACACAAATCCGACATTGCGTTCACGCACAGTCAGGTTTGATGCGTCGTTCTCGCCAAAAAATATCTGCCCACCATTGGGAAATTCCAGACCGGCGATCAGGCGCAGCAAGGTTGTTTTTCCAGACCCGGACGGCCCCAGCAAGGCAACCAGTTCCCCGGTCTCAATGGTGAGATCAACCTTATGAAGGGCGGTCTGATTACCGTAGTCCTTTGTGACATTTCGAATATCGATCTGCATGATCGTATTTCTCCTTAATGGCGATGACCGGGGGCAAGGTCAGCACCGTGCCGCCATTCAAGAATGGATTTGAGAACGAGCGTGAAAAGCGCGATGACAGCCAGAAGCGAGGCAACGGCAAATGACGCCGCAAAGGCGTATTCGTTGTATAAAACCTCGACATGAAGCGGCAGGGTGTTGGTCACACCGCGAATATGGCCGGAAACAACGGAAACAGCCCCGAAATCCCCCATGGCGCGCGCACTGCACAGCAAAACACCATAAAACAGCGCCCATTTCACATTCGGCAGTGTGATTTTGACAAAAGTTCGCCAGCCACTTGCCCCAAGCGACAAAGCGGCTTCTTCAAGACTGTTGCCCTGACTTTCCATCAGGGGGATCAGTTCACGGGCAACGAACGGAAAGGTCACAAAGATTGTCGCCAGAACAATCCCCGGCGTTGCAAAGATAATGTCGATATCAGCGGCATCGACAATACCGCCAAACCAGCCATGCGTACCAAACAGCATGACAAATGAAAGCCCGGCAACCACCGGGGACACCGAAAATGGCAGGTCAATCAGCGTGACAAGAATACTTTTGCCCGCAAAGTCATGCTTTGCCACAGCCCAGGCCGCCGCAACCCCGAACAGGATATTGAGCGGCACGGCAAAGGCAACAACCGTCAAGGTAAGTCGCAATGCCGACAGGGCATCAGGGTCGACCAGTGCCATCAGATAAGTCTGCCATCCCGACGAGAGAGCCTCGACAAAGACAATCACCAGCGGAAAGACAAGAAATACCGCCAGAAACAGCAAGGCCAGCGATATCAGAATCCAGCGAACAAAAGCCGGCTCGCCGATCCCGCGTTGATATACATGATGTGAACCCATACCAGCCCTCCTGTCAGTGGCCACTGCGTTTGCGGCTCCATGCCTGCAGCAGATTGACCACAAGCAGCATGGCAAACGAGATCACCAGCATGGCTGTGGCAATGGCTGTGGCACCGTCATAATTGAATTCTTCAAGCCGAATGATGATAAGCAGCGGGGCAATTTCGGACACATTGGGAATATTGCCCGCGATAAAGATGATTGATCCGTATTCCCCGATCCCGCGCGCAAGCGCCATGGCAAAACCGGTCAGCAATGCTGGTAAAACTGCCGGAAAGATCACCTTACGGAATGTGAAACTTCGACTGGCCCCCAGCGATGCAGAAGCTTCTTCCAGTTTCTGGTCGAGTTGTTCCAGAACGGGCTGGACCGAACGAACGACAAAAGGCAAGCCGATGAAAGCCATGGCAATAACAATGCCAACTGGTGTGTAGGAAACCTGAACACCAAGCGTATCAAGATATTTTCCAACCGGGCCGTTCGGGGCATAAATCGTGACAAGAGCAATCCCGGCAACAGCCGTTGGCAAGGCAAAAGGCAGATCAATCATTGCGTCAATGATCTTGCGCCCGGCAAAGCGATAGCGCACCAGCACCCACGCCACCAGAAAACCGAATATCGCGTCAATCACCGCAGCGGCAACAGCAGCCCCGAAACTCAGCCACAAGGCATGCAATGTACGCGGCGAACCGACGACATTGATGAATTCCGACCATCCCATCCCGGTTGATCGCATCACAACGGCTGCCAGCGGCAGCAACACAATGATACCGAGATAAGCCAGTGTGTAGCCAAGCGTGATCCCGAAACCCGGGATCACGCGGCGATTGGCGAATGTGTTTGCAATCGCTGTCATGGTCAGTTGCTTTGATAAAGCTGATCGAAAGTACCGCCATCGGCGAAATGATCTTCTTGCGCACGGGCCCAGCCACCAAACCGATCCTCGACCGTAAACAGCTCCAGCGGCGGGAACCGTTTCATATCTTCTGGATCCGCATGTTCGGGCGCGACAGGACGATAGTAATGTTTCGCCGCAAGTTTCTGCCCGACCGGGGAATACAGATATTCAAGATAGGCGGTTGAAACTTCGCGCGTACCGTGATCATCCACGGCCTTGTCAACAACCGAGACCGGTGGTTGCGCCAGAACCGATTTTGACGGCACGATGATCTCGAACTCGTCACCAAGATTTTCCAAAGCAAGAAAAGCCTCGTTTTCCCAGGCCAGCAGAACATCACCAATCCCCGCCTTGACAAAGGTGTTGGTTGATCCGCGTGCGCCGGTATCAAGAACCGGGACGTTTTTATAAAGTTTGGAAATGAACCCGCGGACTTTTTCCTGATCCCCGCCGAACTCGTCCTCGGCAAAGGCCCAGGCCGCCAGATAGTTCCAGCGCGCGCCACCTGATGTTTTCGGGTTGGGTGTGATCACCTGAATATCGTCACCGATCAGATCATCCCAGTCGTGGATATTTTTGGGATTACCATTGCGGACAAGGAAAACGATGGTCGAGGTATAAGGGGCCGCACCCAGCGGCAGGCGTTCCCGCCAGCCGGTATTGATCCAGCCGGTGTTTTCCGCAATCGCGTCAATATCGGCAGACAGGGCGAGTGTGACAACATCGGCCTCAAGTCCGTCAATCACGGAACGGGCCTGTTTTCCCGACCCGCCATGCGACATGCGGATTTCAATCGATTGTCCTTTTTCGGCCTGCCAATGTTCGGCAAATGCCTGGTTGAATTCCTTGTAAAGCTCACGGGTGGGGTCATAGCTGACATTCAGAAGCGTTACGTCAGCCGCATGCGTCAAAGAAGGCGAAAACAAAGTTGCCGTTGCCAGAAAAGCGGCACCAAGCCAGCTTTTACGCCGTAAAGACCGGATCGAACTATCAAGCATGGTTTTTCTCCTTTGTTGATAGTTCTTAATCTCTATCTATTTGGTAGACTTAATCAAGAAAAAAATTAGAAACCTGAAAATCCTTTTATTTACAGACCACTAATCTATTTAACGTTCTAGGCAACTATGGTTCTTGATGCTGGTGATTGGCTACCAAGCGCATCTTTCAGGGTGGTTTTCTCAAGGATTGCGGCCGTTGCTTCATAGGATTCGGCAAATACCCGGCGAACACGACAGGCGTTTTCATCCGGGCAGTCATCACAGGACTGATATGCCATTTTACTGAGGCAGGATAAGGGCGCAATCGGCCCTTCAATCAAACGGACAATCCGCCCGATCGAGATTTCTTCCGGTGCCTTGATCAGAGTGTATCCACCATTTTTGCCGCGCTTGCTGTTGATCAGACCATGATGTTTCAGATCAAGCAAAATCTGCTCCAGAAATTTCTTGGGGATCGATTCCTGCCGGGCAAGCTCGGCAGTTTGCATCGCTTCCCCGAAACCCGCATCCGCAAGCGCAATCATGGCTTTGACTGCATATTTGGTTTTCTGTGACAGCATTGCCCTACACTTTAATCTCTACCGGATTACTAGAGATATAACATGGGAAGGAACGTAAAATCCAGAACGGAACGGCTGCCTTGTTAATAAAGCAAATTTACCGGTACTGTCCGGATGGCGAATATGTACAACAGATATGACGCAAATATCCAATCGCGACGTCGCAAATTCACATCTAATCGTGCAAAATCATGACACTTGGTGGAGCCGCTTCTCATGACGCATTTTTCTGCTTTGTCGCTGTTAAAGAATGCTCTTACAGGACAAAAAAACTGGCAGGCGCAATGGCCCGACAGCCAACCGAAGGCAGAATATGATGTCGTCATTGTCGGTGCTGGTGGTCACGGGCTTGGCGCGGCTTATTATCTGGCCAAGGAACATGGCATTACCAATGTTGCCGTGATCGACAAGGGCTGGCTGGGTGGCGGCAATACCGGGCGCAACACCACGATCATCCGGTCAAACTATCTTTATGATGAAAGTGCGCGGCTTTATGACCATGCGGTTGATCTTTGGGAAGGTCTTAGCCAGGATCTGAATTATAACGTCATGTTCTCGCGCCGCGGCGTTCTGATGCTGGCGCACAATGTTCACGACGTTCAATCCTTCCAGCGCCACATCCATTCCAACCGCCTGAACGGCGTGGACAACCGCTGGCTCACGCCCCAGGAAGCCAAGGAATTCTGCCCGCCGCTTAATATTTCACCCAACGCACGTTATCCGGTCGTCGGTGCCGCCCTTCAGATGCGTGCCGGAACCGCCCGCCATGATGCGGTTGCGTGGGGTTATGCACGCGGGGCATCACAGCGCGGTGTCGACATTATCCAGAACTGCCCGGTCACCGCGATCCGCCGTGGGCCGGATGGCGCGGTCCAAGGCGTTGAAACCGCCAAGGGCTTTATCCGCGCCAAAAAAGTCGCGGTTTCTGCTGCCGGTCACACCAGTGTCGTGATGGAAACGGCCGGTGTGCGCATGCCGCTTGAAAGCTATCCGCTTCAGGCACTGGTGTCCGAGCCGGTCAAGCCGATCTTCCCCTGTGTCGTCATGTCCAACACCGTACATGCCTATATCAGCCAGTCGGACAAGGGCGAACTCGTGATCGGCTCAGGCACCGATCAATATACCAGTTATTCCCAGCGCGGCGGCCTGCCGCTGATCGAACATACGGTTGCCGCGATCTGCGAGATTTTCCCGATCTTCAACCGCATGCGGATGCTGCGCAAATGGGGCGGTATTGTTGATGTGACCCCGGATCGCTCCCCGATCCTTGGCACGACCCCCGTCCCCGGCCTTTACGTCAATTGCGGCTGGGGCACGGGCGGGTTCAAGGCGACACCGGGTGCGGCCCATACGCTTGCATGGACGGTTGCCAAAGGCACCCCGCATGACATCAACGCCCCCTTCACGCTGGACCGTTTCCGGACCGGCCGTCTGATTGACGAAGCGGCCGCAGCCGCCGTCGCACACTGAGGAGAACGACCATGCTTCTCATCCATTGCCCCTATTGCGATGAAACGCTGCCGGAACTGGAATTCACCTATGGCGGCGAAGCCCATATCGCGCGTCCGGAAAATCCGGCGGACAAAACCGATGATGAATGGCGCGATTTCCTGTTTATCCGCACCAATGTCAAGGGACCGCATTTCGAACGCTGGCGTCATGCCCATGGCTGCGGCCGGTTCTTTAACGCCGTGCGCGACACCGTCTCGGACCGGTTCCTGACGACATACAAGGCAGGCGAACCGCGCCCTGATCTTGCTGTTTTGTTTGAAGATGCCGCAAAGAAGGAGCTTTCGAAATGACCGCTTTCCGTGTTCCGGGGCGTGGCCGGGTCCTTCACAATCGACCGGTTTCATTCACCTTTGACGGTGATACCTATCAAGGGTTGGAGGGCGACACTGTCGCAT
>CAMPHD010000121.1 GCA_946885765.1 uncultured Thalassospira sp. | reverse complement strand
CCTGTATGACGGGGTGCATTTTTGCGCGCCTGTCGGATCGTGGGGGTACGATGGCGGGGATAGGACGTGCTGCGAGAGCGGCTGCAAGTCTTGGGCTTGTATCGGGGGATGGCATCGGGGCGCGGGGGCGTTACATCCGGTATGCCGGTCCGAACTTTATCCGGTGCGGAACTGCGCACCTGCTTGTGGCCATCCACGCCCGGCATGTCTTCAGATTTTCAATAAAAACAAACAGTCGGCATTTGCCGCGCATGCATTTCGCATCTGGCGAAATGGGGGCCGCGGATGATCGTTGTGTCGCCAATGACGTGGTTAAGGGACATCGCAAAAGCAAGGGTGACGCCACAGTCACCGCCTTCCGGGAAGCTGTTGGGGCAGCGGCCTGATATCCTTGTAGTTACAATTGGTTAGAACGTTACAGAATGAAAACTTTCGTCAATCTGAATATCGGAACCAAGTTGGCGGTCCTGCCGCTGATCGGGGTTATCGCCATTGCCATTGTGGGCGTCATCGGGGGACGTGCGATTGTATCACTTAGCAACGGTCTGGAATTTGCCGTGTCGGAGGCCTATCCGGAGGTCCGCGATATCGGCAATATCGACCGCAATGTCACAAAGGTTCATCAGACGGTTTATCGCCTGCTGTCATGGTCGGCCGCAGGCGTTGACGAAGAGCGCATGAGCAGCGTGAATGCGGAATTGCAGTCGCAGATTGCAGCGGCACGCGATGCCTTTACCCAGATGCTGGGTGATCAGAACCTGCCGGGGCCGGAACGCGAAATCGCGGAAGGTGCGGCCAAGCTTTACGAAGATTACCTTGCCAAGATTGATCAGGTTCTGGGGATGCTTGATATCGAGTATACCGGGGCGCTGAGTTTTTCGTGGTCGGCACAGTCGGATTACGAAAGCCTGATGGCGACATTGGCCGAGCTTCGTGAAACGGCGGAAAACCGTATGGATGTTGCCAGTTCGGATGCGATGGCAGCCGGCATGGCAGCCCAGAACCAGACAATCATTGCATCGGTTGTTGCCGTCCTTGCGATGGTGCTGATCAGTTTTGCCATCACACGGGTGATCGGCGTGCCGGTCAAACGGTTGACCGCGACCATGCGCGAACTGGCCGATGGAAGGGCGGATATTGATGTGCCCTTTACCGGGCGGACCGATGAAATGGGCAGCATGGCAGGTGCGGTTGAAGTGTTCCGCCAGAATGCCGAAAGTTTGCAGGAAGCCGAGCGCAAACGCATAGAGGACGAAGCCAAGGCGGCCGAGGAAAAACGCCGCACCATGCAGGAACTTGCCGCCGAGATCGAAACATCGGTGCAGGGAACGGCAACCGCGGTCAGTGCCGCGATCGAGCAGATCGGTGCATCGGCCAGTGCGATGCTGACCAATGCGGAACGCACCGATCAGCAAAGCGAGAACGCGTTTGATGCGTCGGGCAAATCCAGCCGCAATATGGGCGAGATTTCCGAAGCGGCCAACAGCCTTGCGGCTGCCATTTCCCAGATCAGCAATGAAATCCAGGAAAGCAGCCGCCGCGCACAGGCCGCAAGCGAGCAGGCATTGGATGCCGATGCCAAAATCCGTAAGCTTGAAGAAGCCAGTGTCCGGATCGAGGACGTGGCGGCACTGATTGGCAATATTGCCGAGCAGACCAACCTTCTGGCCCTTAACGCGACGATTGAATCGGCCCGTGCCGGGGATGCCGGAAAGGGATTTGCGGTTGTTGCCAACGAGGTCAAGAACCTTGCCAGCCAGACGGCACGGTCGACCGAGGAAATCGCATCCGAAATCGCCAATGTCCGTACCGAAACCGTTCTTGCGGTCGAGGCGATCCAGACGATTGTTGCCAGCGTCAACGACGTCAACGGTATCCTTAAAGCCATCGCCGATGCGGTGCTGGAGCAGGGGACGGCCACAGGCCAGATCAGCAACAGCATTTCGGAAGCCGCCGGTTACGCCGAAACCGTATCGGGCGGGATTGGCGATGTGCGTGAAATCGCCCGTGCCACCCGCGAGTCAGCGGATTCCGTCGGGCAGGCAACCGGTGAACTTGGCCGTCAGATGACCGGTTTGAGTTCATCCGTGGACGGGCTTGTCGCCCGTTTGCGGGCGGTCTGATCCATTTTCCATTTTACTTCCAACAGGTTCATCAAAGGGGATTACCTGATGAAAACACTTATGCGTCTTTTTGTATCTGCCATGACCGCACTTTGCCTGACCACCGGCCTTGCACAGGCCCAGGACAAGGCGGCAACTGCACAGGAACTGGTCGACAAGGCCATCGCACTTTACGATCAGGTCGGACAGGACCAGTCCTTTGCCGCGTTCAATGACAAGGACGGCGAATATGTTTTTGACGAGTATTATGTGATTGTCGCCGACGGGGAAAAGGGCACGTTCCTGACCCATGCGATCAATCCGAAGCTGATCAACAATCCGAAAATCTGGGATCTTCAGGATGTGAACAGCAATTTCATCATTCGTGACATGGTGGAAACCGGCAAGACGAACCCGGATGGCGGCTGGTCCAACTATACCTGGACGCACCCGGAAACCAAGAAACTTGCCGAAAAGAAAACCTGGGTAAAGCCGCATGACGGCAAAATCTTTATGGTCGGTTATTACGAGTAATCGGTGCCGAATCCCGTGATTACAGAAGGTCGTCCAAGTGACGGCCTTCTTAATTTCGTAATTTGGAAATCATGGAAGTATATTTTTTCCTGTGATGATCATCACAACAATAATGAAATAAAAGTTACGAAGCATTTTACTGGTATAGATATTTAGGTATTCACACTATTCGATAGTCTATATTTGTTCCAAACTTTCATAAGTTTGATGTCGAATGGTAAATTATCTTAAATATTGAATGGGTTATAATCGTTTTTAGCTTCAGAGGCCCGCGCAAGACGGGCTGATATCTCCTGGGTGGAAGCGCTGGTAACTGCGGCGTTATTCCAACGCAGCGTTCGGGTGTTCAGCCGTTTAACGGCAAATGAGTGGGAGATAGCTGTGAGAAAAATCAAGCGGGCAATCTTTTTGTCCGGCGGGGGACCTGCCGTCGGATTAAGTATCGGGGTTTTGAAACGGCTTCAGCAGGAACCCGATATTACGTTCGATATCTGGTCGTCTGCCTGCATCGGTGCGTGGTTATCTGTGGCCTGGCATCAGGCGGACGAAGGACAGGAACTTGATCAGACGATCGGGTTTTTCCGTAAGATATTCCGTCCGGCAAGCGTTTATGACCGCTTTCCGATTGCATCGGCCTTTGCGCCGGATTTCTTTTCCGATTTCGCCAACCGGCTTTCCTATTTCTTTAACCCGGGCAGCTATCAGGGGCTGATCGTGCCAGAAGCTATGGCCGAAGCCGCCGAGCATGTCCGCCATTTCATGGGCAATCCGAAATACTGGACGCCCCATAACCTTAACGATGTGCTGTTGAACGGTATTCTGGCGGTCAATCCGCTGTCGCGCTTTATGATCGGTGCGATGTACCAGACCAAGACCAAGGGATTGGCGAAAATCTATTCGCCAGACAGCATGTTTCTGGATCGGCTTGATTTCGACCGGTTGTATCAGCCCGATAAACCGGCCCTTTTCCATAATGCCTATAACCTGACGCAGCAGCGGTTAGAGCTGTTTACCAACAAGCCGGACCATTACAATCTGCCGCAGATGAATGCGCAGACGCTTTGTGCCTGTTCGGCCCTGCCGTTTATCGAGGAACCGGTTGAAATAAACGGCGATACCTATTGCGAGGGGGCGACGGTTGATACGGTCAACTTCTTTGATTTCCTGCACCATCATCCCGATGTCGAGGAAGTCTGGGTCAGCCGTATTCTGGACCTTAAACAGGTGCGTCAGCCGGAAAACCTTTATGACGCGCTTAACAACCTGATCATGCTGTTTGCCGCATCGGCAAGCGAGGATGCGGTCAAGGCGTTCAAGCGTGAAGTCGCGGAAAGCGGGCGGAAGATCGACATCATCGAAATCCCGGTTTCACCCCAGATCAATTACGACTGGACGTGGGAGAACCTTGATCGCGGGATTGACGATGGTTATCAGGCGACCGATGACATGATCGCCAGTTACCGCAATCGGCAGCTTCGCGAACATCCGGTACGTGATCTGCGCCGTCGTGCGGCACGGGCTTTGCCCGATCTGCATTTCCCGCTGGGCGGGCCGCGGCCAAGACTGGCGTAACATCATGAAAAAGGGGCCGCACATCATGCGGCCCCTTTGATTTCAGGCAGATTTTTGGAAGGCCGCGTTATTCCGCAGCTTTGAGATGTTCCGGCGGGTTGCGGAACTGTTCAAGCAGTTCGGCCTCGCGGGTTTTGACCTTGTCGATATTGCCATCCTTGATATGGCCGTACCCACGGATCTGTTCGGGCAGGGCCAGAAGGGCGTTGGCAATCCGGGCATTATCATGGTTAAGGCCAGTGATGACCTCGTCCACCAGTGCCTCGTAATCGGCAATCAACTGGCGTTCCATTTTGCGTTCATGGGTACGACCGAACGGGTCGACTGCCGTGCCGCGCAGGAATTTGAATTTCGCAAGGATGCCAAAGGCGTTCATCATCCACGGGCCAAAGGCCTGCTTTTTCAGGTGGCCGGTTTCCGGGTCCTTGTCGGCAATGGCCGGTGGTGCCAGATGGAACCGGATTTTGTAATCGCCGGTGAAGTTTTTGGCGAGTTTGGCCTTGAAGGCCGGGTCGGTATAAAGGCGGGCGACTTCATACTCGTCCTTGTAGGCGAGCAGTTTGAAGTAATATTTCGCCACAGTCCGGGCCAGATCATCGCCATCATCAAGGCGTTTTTCAGCCGCGGCAACCTTGTCGACCAATGCGACAAACCGGTTGGCATAGGCCGCGTTCTGATAATCGGTCAGGAAGGCTTTGCGTTTGGTGATGATATCCGAAAGCGTGGTGGCAATCGGGTGTGCTTCGGTCTCGTTCGGGCCGATGACATCAAGCACGCGTTTCGGATCATGGGCAAACAGGCGGCCCCAATAGAAGGACTGCTTGTTCATATCAATCGCGACACCGTTCAGATCAATCGCCTGCATCAGGGCTTCTTCGGTGATCGGGATCAGGCCGCGTTGCCATGCAACGCCCAGCATGAACAGGTTGGTGGCAATCGAATTGCCCATCAGGCGGGTGGCGATATCGCTGCCTTCGACGAAGTTCACCGCATCCGCACCGCAGGCATCGGAAATGACCTTCATATGTTCGTTCGATTTCAACTGGAAATCGGGGTTGCGGGTAAAGGCACCGGTGACGGTTTCGTGGGTGTTGATCACGGCCTGGGTAAAGTTGCGGCGCATCTTGGCAAGGCCTTCGAAGCTTGCCGCGACCAGAAGATCACAGCCCAGCACCACATTGGCTTCGCCCGCCGGGATGCGTGCGGCATGGAGTTTTTCCTGCGTATCGGCAAAGCGGATATGACTTACGACCGCACCGCCTTTTTGGGCCAACCCCGCCATATCAAGACCGACAATGCCCTTGCCCTCGATATGGGCGGCCATGCCAAGCAGGGCCCCGATGGTAACAACCCCCGTGCCACCAACACCGGTAATCAGAACCGACCATGGATCGGTGATATCGGGCAGGGTCGGGCGCGGCAGGCTGGCAAAGATGGCATCGCCCGCATTACCGCTTTTGGCGGCGGCTTCGGGTTTGCGCAAGGAACCACCTTCGATGGTGACGAAGCTTGGGCAGAAGCCATTCAGGCAGGAGAAATCCTTGTTACAGGCGGACTGGTCAATGGCGCGTTTGCGGCCAAATTCGGTTTCGACCGGGACGACGGCCAAGCAGTTGGATTTTTCACCGCAATCGCCGCAGCCCTCGCAGACCAGATCATTGATGAAAACCCGTTTGGGCGGATCGACCATCAGTTTGCGTTTGCGACGGCGACGTTTTTCCGCCGCACAGGTCTGATCAAAGATCAGGATGGTCACACCTTCGATTTCGCGCAGTTCTTTCTGGGTGTTTTCCAGCTCGTCGCGGTGGCGGATATCAACACCATCGGCAAAGTGCGATGCGACCGGATATTTATCGGGTTCATCGGACAGAACGATGATGCGTTTAACCCCTTCATCGGCCATCTGGCGGGTGATTTGCGGCACGGTCAGCGGGCCGTCAACCGGTTGGCCCCCGGTCATGGCGACCGCATCGTTAAACAGGATTTTATAGGTGATGTTGACACCGGCCGCGACGGCGGCGCGCACCGCAAGCGACCCGGAATGGTAATAGGTGCCATCGCCGAGATTCTGGAAAACGTGCTTTTCATTGGTGAACGGGGCCTGCCCGATCCAGGTGACACCTTCGCCGCCCATATGGGTAAAGGTTTCGGTCGAACGGTCCATCCAGTTGACCATGTAATGGCACCCGATCCCGGCCATGGCGCGGCTGCCTTCGGGCACCTTGGTGGAGCTATTATGCGGGCAACCCGGGCAGAACCACGGAATGCGCGCGACATCGGGGCGCGGTTCGGCGATTTCGCGTTCTTTCTGTTCCAGCCAGTCGATGCGTTCGTGGATTTTCGGGCTGTCATAGAACCGTTTGATGCGCTGTGCGAGGACAACCGCGATGCGCGCCGGGGTCAGTTCATCCATCGAGGGCAGAATCCATTCGCCCTTTTCATCGAATTTGCCGATCACGGTCGGGCGGACATCTTCGCGCCAGTTATAAAGCTGTTCCTTGACCTGATTTTCCATCACCGCGCGTTTTTCCTCGACGACGATGATTTCTTCAAGGCCCATGGCAAATTCGCGCACATCGTCGCGGTTGAGCGGCCAGCTCATGCCGACCTTCAGCACGCGAATGCCGATTTTGGCGGCATCGGCTTCGGATATGCCAAGGTCATCAAATGCCTGCATGACATCGAGATAGGCCTTGCCCGTCGTGACAATGCCAAGCCGCGCATTCGGGCTGTCGATCACGGTTTTGTTCAGCTTGTTGGTGCGCGCATAGGCAAGGGCGGCATACAGCTTGTATTTCATCAGGCGGTGTTCCTGATCCTTTGGCGTATCGGGCCAACGGATATGGAGCCCGCCTTCGGGCATGTCGAAATTATCGGGGATGATCGGCGTGATGCGATCCGGGGCGACATCGACCGCGGCCGAACTTTCGACCGTTTCGGCGATGGTTTTCATCGCGACCCAGCAACCGGAATAGCGGCTCATGGCCCAGCCATGAATACCGAAATCAAGGATATCCTGCACGCCCGACGGGTTCAGGACCGGGATTTGCGCATCGATAAAGGCATATTCGGTCTGATGGGGCAGGGTGGATGATTTGCAGGAATGATCATCACCGGCCAGAACCAGAACGCCGCCATGTTGTGACGTCCCGGCATAGTTGGCATGTTTGAAAACATCGCCCGACCGGTCAACGCCCGGTCCCTTGCCGTACCACATGCCAAAGACGCCGTCATATTTGGCGTCCTTGTACATATTGACCTGCTGGCTGCCCCAGACGACGGTGGCGGCGAGGTCTTCGTTCACACCGGCCTGAAATTCGATCTGCTGTCGGGTCAGGAATTTTTTGGCGCGCCAAAGCTGCTGATCAAGGCCGCCCAGCGGCGATCCGCGATAACCGGAAATACATCCGGCGGTATTGAGGCCTGCGCGCGCGTCAAGCTGGCGCTGCATCAGGGGCAATCGAACCAACGCCTGAATACCGGTCAAATAGACCCGACCTTCTTCAAGCGTATATTTGTCATCAAGGCTAATTGCCGCCAATTGTGCCATGACCAGTCTCCCTCGGGATCTCTCTCTGATTGCGGGGTCGTGTGGGCCAGTTGCGCTGCTTTTATTGATATAAGTTTACGTGCAGCGTTTTGGTATGGCCCGTAAAATTCTCTTTTGCGTCATTGGCGCTCCGGCTTTGGCGTTTGATCGGAGCGGATCGCTGTCTGACTGGATAATGGTAATGAATGCTGACCTTTTTTCAAATCAACTCGCAACGCAATGTGCAAAACGCCTGATTGCACTGGTTGACGTTGGGTCAACTTGATATTTACTTATTCCGGTACCGATTTGCGCGCAATTTTATTGCGAACATGCTGCGACGCGAAATTTCGGCTGCGCCCGAGTCCGGGCTCGGCAATCTGCAAACGGGGTGTTAGTCTTGGCCTGGGTTTGGGTGCTCTAGGAGAGCAGGAGCATGAAATGGATCAACGTGTATCGCTGATTACACTTGGCGTTGCGGACCTTGACCGGTCGCGACGCTTTTACGAAGACGGGCTTGGCTGGAAAGTCACCCAGATGGTCGAGGGGCAGGTGGTTTTCTATCAACTGTCCAATGGTCTTGCGCTTGGCCTGTTTGGTCGGGACGACCTGATCAAGGACGGGCGGTTTGATGATGATACCGGTGCCCGTTTTGCCGGCCTGACGATTGCCTATAACACACGTGACGAAGCCGAAGTCGATGCGGTGATGGCAGAGGCAAAGAAAGCCGGTGCCGTCATTCAGAAACCGGCGGAAAAGG
>CAMPHD010000120.1 GCA_946885765.1 uncultured Thalassospira sp. | reverse complement strand
TGCAGGATCAATTCATAGGCCAAACGGGACGGTCTTAAAACAGGTCTGCATATGCGTAAGTGCTTGCCGCCAGATTGGCAAGGGTTTTGCGCCAAAATCCCCCAAAAGGCGAACTCCTTCACAATCCTGTTTCATCCGCGCGCACGCTCAACTGTGTTGACAACTGGGGTCGCCCGCAATGCGGCAATAATATTGGTCAGATGTTTGACATCAACCACATCAATGTCGATCAGCATCTCGAAGAAATCCTGCGTGCGGTTGGTAAAGCGAAGGTTGGTTATATTGCCATGGTTCTTGGCAATCACACTGGTAATCGAACTCAGCGCACCCTGTTCATGCCCGACAGTCAGGCCAAGGCGACCAATGAAATGTTCCGGCTCGCCATCATTGTCCCAACCAACGTCAAGCCAGCGTTCTGGCTGCTCGGTAAAGGTTTCGAGCGTATCGCAATCAATTGTATGGATCGTGACACCCTTGCCGGTCGTAACGATACCGACAATCCGGTCCCCCGGAAGTGGATGACAGCAACCGGCATAATGCACCGCCATACCGGGGATCAATCCCTTGAGCGGGATGGCGTGATCATGTTTGCGGTTTCGCGCCCTCTCAAGCGGCACAACCTTGCGCGCCGTTTCGACATCTTTTGATCCGGGGAAGACCGCATGTACGACTTCACGACCGGTGTGGTGCCCTGCCCCGACGGATGCCAGAAGCGTATCAAGACTTGGCAGTTTGAATATCTTGAGGACACCTTCGACGGCCTTGTCGGAATAGTCGTAACCTTCCTGCCTGAATGCTTTTTGCAGAATGGCCTTGCCAAGATCTTTATACTGATCGTCCTGTTGCTGACGGATAAAGCGCCGGATACGCGCGCGTGCCTTGCCGGTCGCGACAAACCGTTCCCATGTGGGATTCGGTGTCTGCGCCTTCGAGGTTACAATTTCGACCTGATCACCGTTGTTAAGGGTCGTGCGTAGCGGCACCATCGCGCCGTTTACTTTCGCCCCGACGCAGGTATCCCCGATATGGGTATGGATCATATAGGCAAAGTCGACAGGCGTGGCACCAGCCGGCAATGCGATCACATCACCTTTCGGGCTGAAACAGAACACCTGATCCTGGAACATTGCAAGCTTGGTATGCTCAAGGAATTCTTCGGGTTCTGAGGCATGTTCAAGGATATCAAGCAGATCGCGTAGCCAGCGATACTGAACACCTTCCTTGTTTTCGTCCCCGCTGCCCTGTTTATAGGCCCAGTGTGCAGCCACACCGTTCTCGTTGACCTCGTGCATCTGCCGGGTGCGTATCTGCACCTCGATACGATGATTTTCCGGGCCAAGTACGGTGGTATGAATGGATCGATAGCCGTTCGGCTTGGGGGTCGATATGTAATCCTTGAACCGGCCCGGCACGACCTTGTAATTCGCATGCAGATAACCAAGGACCTCATAGCATTGCGGCATGTCCTCGACCAGAACGCGGAACGCCATGATATCGGACAGTTCACCAAAGGTGATGTTCTTGCGCTGCATCTTCTGCCAGATCGAATATGGACGTTTTTCACGCCCGTAAATGTCGACCGACAGCCCCTGACGACTGATGACCTCTTTTAGCTCGGCCACAATCCGGTTGACGACATTGTCGTCCTTCTCGCGCAGGAACTCCAGACGGGCACGAATGGAATCACGCGCTTCCTGATTGATATGCTGGAAGGCAAGGTCTTCAAGTTCTTCCTTGATGTCATGCATACCGATGCGTTCAGCAAGCGGCGCATAAATTTCGAGCGTCTCGGCGGCAATTCGCACCCGTTTTTCCGGTTTCGGGATGTAATGCAGCGTGCGCATATTATGCAAACGGTCGGCAAGCTTCACCAGCAGAACGCGGATATCTTCGGACATCGCAAGCAAAAGCTTGCGGAAATTCTCGGCCTGTTTGGAATCTGCGGATTTAAGTTCGATCTGGGTCAGCTTGGTCACACCATCGACCAGCTTCATGATGTTGCTGCCAAACAGCTTGGTGATTTCCTGCGGCGTTGCGTCGGTGTCTTCGATGGTGTCGTGCAACAATGCCGTAATGATCGTATCGCAATCGAGCTTGTAATTCGTCAGAATACCGGCGACTTCGATCGGATGAGAAAAATACGGATCGCCATTGGCACGCTTTTGCGAACCGTGTTTTTGGGTCGCATAAACATATGCCCGGTTCAGCGATGTTTCGCATGCATCCGGATCATAGGCCTTAACCCGTTCCACAAGTTCGTATTGGCGCATCATTCAGTAGCTTCTCCGTATTCGTCTGACGGGGCTAAATCCTTCCCCCTTCATAAGATAGTACGATTTGGATAAAAAAAAGCCACGGAAGATAATCACCGTGGCTTTTCTTTTGAAAGCTGTCTCAGAACAAGGTTACTTGACCTTATTCGTCTTCGCCGGCAGACGGGATGGTCACGCCAACCGAAGCATCTTCGATTGCTTCTGCCATCAGCTTCGGACCAAAATCGTCTTCGGATTCTTCAGGTTCATCGACTTCAACATGCCGCTGCAAGCCGGAAACCATGCCATTGCGCAGATCATCGTAATCAACGGTCTGCTCTGCGATTTCGCGCAGCGCAACAACCGGATTCTTGTCGTTATCACGATCAATGGTCAGTTCTGCACCGGCCGAGATGTTGCGTGCACGCTGAGCTGCCAGCATCACGAGCTCGAAGCGGTTCGGAATCTTTTCAACGCAATCTTCGACGGTAACGCGCGCCATAAATGTCTCCAGAAATACTTTTGGGGTGTCCAGACCGGACTTTATAGCGTCGCATTTGGATTGTTGCAACAGCGAAGCCGTCCGGATCGAAAGGTTTTTAGCGGTTTTAACGCATATCAGGATTGTTTTCGGATTTCCTGATCCGCCGGAAGGGCTCCGATCAGATCATCAATCGACTGACGAAGCTGCGGATGCTGCCACCCGGGCACGATGTCACGCAACGGCAGCAACACAAACGCGCGCTGATGCATGCGGGGGTGCGGCACCTGAATACCGCCCTCCTCGATCAGCAAATCATCGCCATAAGCAATCAGATCAAGATCAATGGCACGTGCCTCGTTTCTTTCGCGCCGGACACGACCAAACTCGGCCTCCACCCTGTGCAAACGCGCCAGAAGATCATGCGCACTCAAATCGGTGTCAAGCCGGGCAACACCATTGACATACCAGGGCTGATCCGAAACCGGAACCGGTGCGGTTTCGTAGAACGGGGATACATTTGCCACAGAAATGTCGCCATCCTCGGTCAATCGTTTAAGGGCTGCTTTCAATGTATCGGCAGGTGCCCCATATTCCCCGGTAGGAAGATTGGCGCCAAAGGCGATCAGAATCACCCTGTCATTACGGGCAGTGTCGTTGTTCATGGTCGGCTTGCTCACGAAACTGGCTATTGCACATCATTTATGGGGATACAGGCGCATAACTACGGAAGCGATCCCGTTGTGTCCACGATATTCACAATATTTTCGTCCTTTCTTTGTGTGCAGTTGCACGGTAAAAAAGTTGGCGTTTCCCGAATTTTGGAAACGGCATTATTAAAAAGCTATGTTTGAGGAATTTTCAGATGATTTTTTACCCGCAGGAACGCATCGGGCTGTTCATTGACGGCTCGAACCTCTATGCCGCGGCCAGGGCACTTGGCTTCGACATAGATTACAAACGCTTACTGGATCTTTTTGCACAAAAAGGTCAACTGATCCGCGCCTTCTACTACACCGCACTGATTGAAGATCAGGAATACTCCCCCATCCGTCCGCTGGTCGACTGGCTTGACTATAACGGCTACACCATGGTCACCAAACCGACCAAGGAATTCACCGATGCTGCCGGTCGTCGCAAGATCAAGGGCAACATGGATATCGAGCTCGCAATCGATGTCATGGAAATGGCCCAGCATCTTGATCATGTTGTCATTTTCTCGGGCGATGGCGATTTTCGTCGCCTTGTCGACGCGGTTCAGCGCAAAGGTGTTCGTGTTACCGTTGTGTCGACCGTCAAATCGAATCCCCCGATGGTTGCCGACGAACTGCGCCGTCAGGCCGATAACTTTATCGAACTGACCGAACTTGAAGGCACGATCGCCCGAAAGGTTCAGCAACGCCGCGAAGACGACCACCCGGATTTTGATGATCACCCGCAACATCCCGATCTTGACGACGTTGATTTCGACTGATCGCCCTGTTTGAATAAACGACCGGGCGCAGCATGAATTGCGCCCGGCAAACTGTCGGACACGCCATGACCACCTACCTTCAACCCGACAGGGACTGCCAACTTTGCCCGCGCCTTGTTGATTTCCGTCGCGCCAATCAGGCAAAATTTCCCGATTTTTATAACGGCCCGGTCCGTCCTTTCGGTTCGCTTGACGCCCGCCTGCTCGTCGTTGGACTTGCCCCGGGCTTAAAGGGTGCCAACGCGACCGGTCGTCCCTTTACCGGCGATTACGCGGGCGATCTTCTTTACGATACGCTCAAGAAATTCGGTTTTGCCAAGGGGACTTATGCAAAACGTCCTGATGACGGGCTTGAACTGATTGATTGCCGGATTACCAATGCCGTCAAATGCGTGCCGCCGGAAAACAAGCCGACAGGCCCCGAAGCCAATACCTGCCGCCCCTTCCTGATCAGCGAATTCGGGGCAATGAAAAACCTTTCGGCCATTCTGTGCCTTGGACAGGTCGCCCATCAGGCAATGTTGCGAACTTTCGGGCTCAAGCTTTCATCCCTGAAATTCGGTCATCGGGCATCGCATCAAATGGAAAATGGCATCACACTGTTTGATAGCTATCACTGTTCGCGTTACAACACCCAGACCTATCGCCTGACGCCCGAGATGTTTGAAAACGTCTTTGTCGATATCCGCGCACATCTGGACCGTTAAATTGCCCGATACAGCACCTCTACCCGGCTTGCTCGACCGACCTGCACAACGTCTGCCGATTGACGTTCTGCGCGAAGTATTCGGCTATGACAGTTTCCGTGGCCAGCAGGCCGAAATCATTGACCATGTGATTGCCGGGAACGATGCGCTGGTCCTGATGCCAACGGGTGGCGGTAAATCCCTGTGTTATCAGATCCCGGCTTTGTGTCGCCCCGGAACCGCCGTCGTTGTATCGCCCCTGATCGCACTGATGAAGGATCAGGTTGACGCGCTAAGCCAGCTTGGCGTCAAGGCGGCCTTTATCAATTCGACCCTAACACCCGACGCTGCGCGCGAAATCGAAACCCGTGCGGTTGATGGCGATATCGATCTGCTTTACGTGGCACCTGAACGGTTTGCCACTGATCGTTTTCTCAACCTGCTTGACCGGATCAGCATATCGCTGTTCGCGATTGACGAAGCCCACTGCGTCTCGCAATGGGGGCATGATTTCCGGCCGGAATATCGCAGGCTTGACCTTTTGCCGACGCGTTTCCCGCATGTGCCGCGTGTTGCCTTGACCGCAACGGCAGATACCCCGACCCGCAAGGACATTGCCGAAAACCTGCATCTGACAAATGCGCAATGCTTCCTGACCGGTTTTGATCGCCCGAACATCACCTACCGGATTGAGACAAAGGGCAATTCAAAACAGCGCCTTCTGTCTTTTCTGAACCGTGAACATGCCGAAGATGCCGGGATTGTCTATTGCCTGTCGCGCCGCAAGACCGAAGACGTCGCCCAATGGCTGACCGATAACGGTCGCCCTGCCTTGCCCTATCACGCCGGACTGACACAGGAAACAAGACAGCTTCATCAGGACAGGTTCCTGCGCGAAGACGGTCTGATCATTTGCGCAACGGTTGCCTTTGGCATGGGAATCGACAAGCCGAATGTCCGCTTTGTCGCCCATCTGAACCTGCCCAAAAGCATGGAAGCCTATTATCAGGAAACCGGCCGTGCCGGGCGCGATGGCCTGCCCGCCAACGCATGGATGAATTACGATTTGTCCGACATCGTTTCCATCCGCTCCATGCTGGCAACGTCAGATGCGCCTGACAGTCAGAAACGCATCGAAAGCCGCAAACTTGATGCCTTGGTCGGCCTTGCCGAAACGATGAAATGTCGCAGGCAAGTCATCCTGTCCTATTTCGGCGAAGAAAATACCAAGCCGTGCGGCAATTGCGATACCTGCCTTGAACCGGTTGATACCTGGGACGCAACCGATGCATCCCGCAAGGCACTCTCCGCGGTCTATCGCACCGGTCAACGGTTTGGTCCGGCCCACATCATCGAAGTCCTGATGGGCCGCAAAACCGAAAAAATCCGCCAGAACAGTCATGACGACCTTTCGGTTTACGGCATCGGCAAGGATATCGCCCAACCACAATGGCGGTCCGTTTTCCGCCAATTGCTTGCCATGGGCTATCTTCAGGTCGATGTCGAAGGCCACGGCGGCATCTATCTGACCGAAGAATCGCGGCCCGTCCTGCGCGGTGAAAAAGTCGTCGAGATGCGCAAGGACCCGGGCGAAAGCAAGCGCACCATGACCAAGCGGCTGCGTGATTTCGATACCGAGTTTGAAAACGAGGAAGATCGTGATCTGTGGGAACGCCTGCGCAATTTGCGCCGCGAGCTTGCCAGCAGCCAGAATGTCCCGCCCTATGTCATTTTCAGCGATAGAACGCTTTGGGAAATGGTCCGGTTCAAACCGCGGACGCTTCAGGACATGGCATCAATCAACGGGGTTGGCGTCAAGAAACTCGACCAGTATGGGCTGGTGTTCCTTGATGTGATGGATGGGCGGCGCTAAAAATTTCCTATGACCTGGCCAATGCCTGCCGGATGGCGGAAATCACCTGATCATCTTCCGGTTTGATCCGGGTAGCAAAACTGGCAACCAGATTGCCGTTCGGATCGACCAGATATTTGTGGAAATTCCATTGCGGGGCCTGATCGCTGCCAAGCTCCGCCTCTGCCCATTTAAAGAACGGATGCGCATTATCTCCGCGAACCGACTGTTTGGTGGTCATCGGGAAATCGACATCAAAATTGACGGTACAGAAATCCTTGATTTCGCTGTCTTCCGCATATTCCTGTCCGCCAAAATCGCCTGATGGAACGCCCAGAACAATCAGCCCTGCGGCCCGGTAATCCGACCATAGCGCCTGAAGCCCGGTATATTGTGGTGTATAGCCACACATCGAGGCGGTATTGACGACCAGAACCGCCTTGCCCCGATAATCCGCAAGATCGATTTCGCCCCCGTCAATCGACGGGAATGTAAAATTGTGGGCATTCATCGCTTTATCGCTGGCCATGGCAGAACTTCCAATCATCAGGCAAACGAAGCCGCACAAACCGGATTTCAACAAAATCCGCATTCCGTTTCCGAAACTTCTGATTTTTCTAGCCATATCGCTCTTCCGTCCATGGATCAGCGTTGTTGTGATAGCCGCGTACTTCCCAGAAGCCGGGTTTGTCGATTTTGGAAAATGTAATCTGGTGCACCCATTTCGCACTTTTCCAGAAATACAGCTTTGGAATGATCACGCGAACCGGACCACCATGTTCCTCGGTCAGCGGTGCATCTTCCCAATGATGGGCAAGCAACACGTCATCATCGAGAAACTGATCGATCCGAACATTGGTTGTATAACCGTCATGGGCGGTGAAAAGCACATGACGGGCATCTGATGTCGGCTTTACCAGATCGGCAAGCGACAAGGCAGAAACACCCTGCCAGTGATTGTCGTAGCGCGACCAGCTGGTGACACAATGAATATCATTTCTGGCCATAAAGGGCGGTAGATCAAGCAGTTGCCCAAAATCGAGCGTGACCGGGTTTTCAACCTCGCCGTCAATCGTCAGGCGAAAATCATCCGTTCCGACATGTGGCGTGATGCCAAGATCAAGCACCGGCCAGTCTTTGACCTCGCGCTGGCCGGGTGGCAGGCGATTTTCATGTGCGTGATCGGCCTGCCCCGTCAAAAGACGACCGTTTTGCGCCCATTTTTGCTTCGCTTCGATCAATTTCTCTTTGATCTTGCCGCTAAAACCATCAGTCATCCAGATTCCCTTCCTGACCACATCATACGAAAAATGGCGCAGTCATGTTCACCATGTCTGCGCCATTTATGCATTTTATTGGTCGTGGCAAGCAATACACATGCTCGCGAGGCGAATGGCTTCAGCCGAAATCCCGCATGATCCGGGCCTTATCGCGCTGCCAGTCACGTTCTTTGACAGCCTCGCGTTTATCGCCCTTTTTCTTGCCTTCTGCGATTGCCAGTTCAAGTTTGGCAATGCCGCGCTCGTTGAAATAAAGCTTTACCGGAACAAGGGTGAACCCCTTTTTGTTCAGGGCATCGCTCATCTTTACGATTTCACGTTTCCGCAAAAGCAGTTTACGCGGCCGACGCTCTTCGTGACCAAACGGCATCTTGCTTTGATATTCAGGGATATAGGCGTTGATCAGCCACACCTCGCCATTCTTTGCCTCGGCATAGGATTCCTGAATATTGCCCTTGCCATCGCGAAGTGATTTGACCTCGGTACCGCGCAAAGCA
>CAMPHD010000119.1 GCA_946885765.1 uncultured Thalassospira sp. | reverse complement strand
GTATTGATTTTATTTTGAACGGCGGGGCCTTCTGCGACCCCGCCGGTATCGGGTTCGTTTCTTACCGCGCGTAATGCCATTCCGGCAGCCACAGCGCGATCTGCGGGAACGCCATCACGATGCCAAGCGCCATCGCCATGATGATCACAAACGGTGTGATGGATTTATAGATGTCCTTTAACGTCACCTCTGGCGGGGCCATGGCACGCATCAGGAACAGGTTGTAACCAAACGGCGGCGTCATATAGGCGATCTGGCAGGTGATGGTGTAAAGCACGCCATACCAAACCAGATCGAAACCAAGTGCGCCGACCAGCGGCACATAAAGCGGTGCGACAATCACCAGCATCGCCGTGTCGTCAAGGAACATGCCCATCAGGATGAAGGAAATCTGCATCATGATCAGGATCTGCCACGGGCCAAGGCCCATCTGATCGACAAAGAAGCTTTCAATCGCCCGGACTGCACCCAAGCCGTCAAACACCGCACCGAATGCCAGTGCTGCCAGAATAATCCACATGAACATGCAGCTGATCGACAGCGTCTTGCGCAGGGTTTCTTCCATGACAACGCGGGTCAGGCGTCGCTTGAACAAGGCAGCAAGGGTCGCGGCAAGCGCGCCCACGGCCGAACTTTCCACAAGCGACGTAATCCCCATCAGGAACAGACCGGTCATCGAGAAGAAAATGAACAGCGGAACGATCCCGGCTTTCAGCAAGCCAACCTTCTCGCCCCATGTGATTTCCGCGCGTTCTTCCTTGCTTAATGCCGGGCCCATACTGGGCTGCAGCCAGCAACGAATGGCAATATAAATGATGAACATGCCCGCCATCAGCAGCCCGGGGAAGACCCCCGCCAGCCAAAGCTGCCCGACCGGCTGACGCGCGATCATGCCATACAGCACCAGAACCACACTTGGCGGCACCAGAATGCCAAGCGAACTTCCCGCCTGGATCACCCCTGTCACCATCACCTTGTCATAGCCGCGCCGCAAAAGTTCCGGCAGCGCGATGCTGGCACCGATTGCCATACCCGCAACACTCAGCCCGTTCATGGCCGACACCGCCACCATCAGGACAATCGTCCCGATAGCAAGGCCACCGCGCACCGGCCCCATCCAGACATGGAACATCCGATAAAGATCATCTGCCAGACCGGATTCCGAAAGCATATAGCCCATATAGACAAACAGCGGCAGCGTCAGAAGCGGATACCACTTCATCAGCTTCATCGCGGCACTGAACGCCATTTCAGATCCGCCATCCCCCCACATGCCAAGGGCAAAAACAACGGCAACAAAACCGATGGCACCAAAAACCCGTTTCCCGGTCAGAAGCATCAGCATCATCGTGGAAAACATCAGAAGAGCGATCATTTCATAACTCATGAAAGACTCTCCCCACGGGCGGCTGCCACATCTTTGAAGAAGGTTGCAATTGCCTGCAGCAGCATCATGAACACGCCAAAGGTCATGATCGCCTTGATCGGCGACATCGGCGGTGACCACGCGGAATAACTGGTTTCGCCATACTCGAACGCATAGGAGGTCGATGAAACGCCGCCATACAGCAGAAACGCCAGATAAAAGATCAGAAACAGGATCGTGATCGCATCGAGCCCGGCCTGTTTGCGCGGCGACAAGGCGCCATACAGCAAATCCATCCGAACGTGCGAGTTCAACTGCATGGAATAGCCCCCGCCCAGCAGGAAATACGACACCATCAGGAACTGCGCGGTTTCCAGCGTCCAAAGGGCCGGAAACTCCATCAGCTTGGTCGCAGCGGAATACAAAAGCACCGCAAGCATCGCAAAGATCAGATACATCGCAAACCGGCCGATGATCCGGTTCACGCAATCGACCCATCTGACGTAGGTCTTGATAAATTCAGGCATCTAACGCCACCCCAACATCTCCCTGTTCTATCGGTCGCAACAGCGGCAGGTTTGTCATCTGCAAATATGATCCCATCCGTTCACATCCGACGGATGCGAACGGTGATACAAAATGCCTTACCGCCCGGAAAAACCCGGCAGGTTCAACATCGACACCAAATCTGGATGGAAATATTCGCAGCCCTGACAACCCATATTGCATCCCCTTGTCTGCACCACCTTTTGCAAGGTCGTACCGTGTGATGAACCGCCTCCCGGGCGACCGGCTTTTGCCAAGCCGTTGAATTGTTGCACCGCTTTTCGCGGTACGGGTTTTATCCCTTCTGTAACGAACGTTACATGATTTCAATTTTGATGACAAGAATATCAAATATTGTAAAATTCATTACAATCGTTGTATTTGTAGGTCAGACAAGGTAAACCGCGCCCGAACAATGCATAAACGCACTTTGCGGGTGTTTGGCCATTCCAAGTGGGTGGCATAACCGGGGAAATCTCGCCTTTGAATGTGAAGCAGCAGGCAACAAAGCCAACGGTCGCCGAACAGATCACGCAAAAAGCCGATACACTGACCGCATCGGAACGCAAGCTGGCTCAGGCCCTGCTTGGCAACTATCCGATGGCAGGCCTCGAAACCGTGGCGACCTTCGCCGAACGGTGTGGCGTTTCCGCCCCGACGGTGCTGCGCTTTGCCAGCAAGATCGGCTTTGACAGCTATCCCGATATGCAGGCCCGCCTGCGCGGTGAACTCGAAGCCCGCTTGCAATCGCCGTTAACTCGAAGCAGCCTGCCCCGTTCGCGCAATCATTCCGGCCATCCGATGGGTGAATTGCTTCATGAAATGGCTGAGGCCACCACCAGCAACATTCGCATAAGCCTTGCCAACATCAACCCGGCCGAACTGCAAAGCGCGATTGAGCTGATCGGTGATTGCAAGGGATCGGTTTATCTACTGGGCGGGCGATTTACATCCGCCCTTGCGGTCTATGCCTATGAACATCTGCGCACCATGCGAAGCCACGTGCGGCGCGTCTCAGGGCAAAGTGCCAAATGGGCCGAAGACCTTCTGGATATCGGCAAACGTGATGTTCTGCTGGTCTTTGATGTCCGGCGCTATCAGGCCGATGTCATCGCCTTTGCCGAAGCCGCCGCACGGCAGGATGCCAAAATCATTCTGTTCACGGACCAGTGGCTTAGCCCGATTGCCCAGTTCGCCCGGCATGTCTTTCCGGTCCGCATCGAAACCGGCACGACGTGGGATAGCTCGGCTGCCAGCATGGTAATGCTTGAAACCCTGCTTGAAGGGGTTGGTCAACATAACCCTGAGCAGGTGCGTGCGCGCATCAAGCATCTGGAAATTCTGCGTCGCCCGCCTCAATCTTAAGACGCCGCGTACATTCGCCGCAGTAATGATTGAAACCACCGCCGCACCGCGATAGCTTGGGGCATAATTTTTATCCCCAAATACCGGAGCCGCACCGATGCATCCCTTTTTCATTTTCGTGAAATGCGATCTGGGCAAAGCCTATGACGTTGCCACAGCACTGGTCGAGGAAATCGAAGGTGTATCGGAAGTCTATTCGATCTCGGGCCCGTTCGAACTGCTGGTAAAGGTCTATATAGAAGACGGTCAGGATATCGGGCGCTATGTGAACGAAAAAATCCATCTGCTGCCCCATATCAAGGACACGCAGACCATCATTACCTTTAACGCCTTCACCTGATTTACCGAAAATGCAAAAACGCGATGACATGGCTCATCGCGTTTTTTGTTTCATTGGTTGTGGCAAAAGAAAAAGGCACCCTGTTCGGGTGCCTTGATCAATGGCGGACAAGGAGGGATTCGAACCCTCGATGGGGCTTTTGACCCCATACTCCCTTAGCAGGGGAGCGCCTTCAGCCACTCGGCCACTTGCCCTTATCTCTTTGGTGTTCCGTGCGGAACGACGCCTTTCTTAAACATCGCATCAGCCCATGTCAATGCCGGAAACAGGCGTCCTACCCGTTTTCTTTTATCAAATACGGTGAATGAAACCACCAGCTTTTTGAAGGGCTTTGCCATTGTCTTTTCCGGTTGAAGGTCAAAAGAGTCTTCAAACCATCATATTGCTGTCATCGCAGCGAAAAACTTGGCTGTCATAAGGGCAGTGTAAGCTTCTTTTTCCCGTTTGAGCCCGTTCGAGACAGAAAGCAGGTTAAAACATCATGCGTACCGTTTATCAGAGCACGGATGACCTTGGTCATACCCTTCGCGCCCTGAAACTCAGCAAGGAAGGCCACAATAGCCCTGTCTATCTTGGTCTTGTCATTCACGACCGCGAAGTCCTGTTTCGCACCCGTGAAAATTCATCACGCGAATTTGTCCTGCAAAAGATCAAGGAATTCGTCGCGGCCAACAGCCCGACTTTAAATGCCCAACCGGCCTGATGGCCGGTTTTTTATTGCCCGGATCGCGGCCGGTTCACCCCGCCCGCCATACCACGCGAAACGAGATCGCGCCGGGGCGAAACTCCCCGTTCGCCCTGCAACTCGAACCGCCGGTCGTTTGACCGGCGGTTTCTTTATGCACGTCATGCGCCCTGCGTCACCGATTTCCGGCCACCTGCCCACATCAGGAAAATGGCAACCACCAATACCGGCAGAACACCGAAATTGATGACGTTCCATCCCGCCCCGGCTATCAGCGCACCTGCCACCAGCGATGCCACCGTTCCGGTAATGCTGTTGCCAAGCTCCATCAGGCTTTGCGCGTGGCCGCGTTCCGATGCGTCATGCCCCTCGCCCAGAAGTGCAGTGCCCGCCAGCAGCATCAGGTTCCAGCCGATCCCCAACAGGAACGAACTGATCAAGAAAACTGAAAAACTGATCCCCGTTACGGCAAACGCCACACTGAACACAAGTGCGATCGCGCCGACCATCGCCATCAAACGCGCACCAAACCGGTCAATCATCGGTCCGGCAACAAAGGCCGGTAAAAACATCCCGATAATGTGCCAGCGAATGACATTCGCCGCCGTATCGACATCAAACCCGCAAAACTTCATCGCAAGCGGCGTCGCCGTCATCACAAGGATCATGGTGCCATGCCCTGCGGCACTGACTGCAATTGCCCCGCGCAGCCTTGGCCGTTTCAGAAGTTCCAGCATAACCGCCCCACCCGTCTTGGTTTTTGCCGGAACCCCGCCATCTCGCAACATCAACATGATCAACGCCGCCAATGCCGCCAGCCCGGCAAGTGCCAGATATGATCCGGCAAAGGGGATCGCGACCATATTCCGGGTATAACTGGCAATTTCCGGCGCAATCATGGCCGCAAGAACGCCGCCGCCCACCACAAGCGCAGCCGCACGGCCCTTCTGATCGTCACGCACCGCTTCTAGTGCGGCATAACGGTAATACATCGCCGATGCCTGATAGCCACCAATCAGCAATGTACCGAGACACACCAGACTGAACTCTGCCTGATAAACACCCCCCGCCACCACGGCACCGCCAAGCACACCGCTGACCGCGCCCAGAAACAATCCGGTCCGCCTGCCATAACGCTGCATGATCATCGCCAGCGGATGCACACAGGCAAGGTTGCCCAGCAACAATAACGCCAGCGGCAGGGTCGCCAGTTCCGGCACGGGGGCCAGATCAATCCCGATCAGGGATGTCAGGGTGATCCCGATCAGAGAACAGGACCAGTAAAGCGCCTGGGCAATAAACAGCAGACGCACCGATCCATTGGTCAGTAACAGCATGTTGCCAACTCCAATAAAAACAGATGATTATGAAAATATCTTCGCCGTTCGCTTAAACCGGAATGGCCACCGGCCTTCGTCCGAAACGGTCGGCGTATTCCTGCGGACTGACCGACAAATGGCGCTGAAAGGCCCGGCGCAGAGTTTCGGGATGACCAAAGCCGCACAAGCGCGCTGCGCGCGTCACGGTCATCGCATCATCCTGTAAAAGGGCGCGCGCGGCTTCGATCCGCACCCGTTCAACATAACGTGCCGGTGTCATGCCAAGGTCGCGGGTAAAGACCCGTGAAAATGTCCGGGCCGACATCCCCGCACGATTTGCAAGAACTTCCAGGGACAAATCACCATCCAGATGGCCCGGTATCCATTCCAGTAACCCGGCAAGCTGCGCGGTCGCCCCGATGGCGGGTGTCAGATAGGCCGAAAACTGCGCCTGCCCGCCCGGCCGTTTCAAAAACATCACCAGCCGCCGCGCCACGGCAAGGGCAATCGCCCGCCCCTGATCGGCCTCGACCAGCGCTAACGCCAGATCGATCCCCGCCGTGACCCCGGCCGAGGTAAAAATATGGGGATCGCCATCAAGACCGTTTGCGTCATAGCTGTGCAAACGGTCCTCGGTGACATCAATTTTCGGGAAATTTTTGCGCATTTCATCGCAACGCGACCAATGCGTTGTTGCCATCCGACCATCAAGCAGTCCTGCCTCTGCCAGGATCAACGCACCGGAACAAACCGATCCAAGGCGTGTGACTTGTCCATCGGCTTGCCTTAACCATTCGAGAATATCGGGGCGTTGCCGCACCGAATTAATCCCATCCCCACCGGCAATCAGAACCGTATCGGTCACTGAGAGATCAAGTTCACGCCAATCCAGATCTGCATAAAGTTTAAACCCGCCCGATGTTGGCACCGGCCCCGCCGCATCGGCAATCACCAGCACCTCATAGGCGCGTTCGCGCCCCTGTCGTTCCAGTTCACTATTGGCCGATGCAAAAACCTGCAAGGGCCCGACAACGTCAAGGCTCATGACATCGTCAAAGGCAAGGCAGGCAATGGTTTTTGTGCTGGTTGTGCAGTCTGGCATGGCGATCCCCGTTCATCAGGAATGCAGCATGCCTCAGGAAAGGACTGGCAACAATGACAAACACCCCACGAATCTTGCCACAACATCTATTGTCACAATCTTCGCGGGGTGTCTCTTCTTCGCAGTTTTTTCTGTTTCCTAAAAACCGCTTCGCTGCAACAGGGCATAGAAGTCACGTATCGTACCTTCCTTGGCCGTCATATCCTTGATGTCATCAACCAGCTTGTCGGTAAAATTGGGTTGCTTCAGGTATCCGACAACCCTTTTTCGGGCCATGGATGCCGATTTACCCTCGATCAGAACGCCGCTTGAACAGAATTGCACCAGCATATAGGCGCGCTTGCGCAGATGAAGCGATGGATTGTCGATCCGCTCGATCACCTTTTCACGCACCAGATATTCCGCCAGCCCTTCGTCAAGCTTGTCGCCAATCCGCTGCTTCTGTTGTTCCGCCAGTCGGGATGATTGCAACGCATCATTCATCACCGTGACTGTCGCCATCTTGTCACGCGGTTTTGCCTCGGCATCGCAAAACGCGCGCAATGCCCGCATATCCTTGACCGTATCAATCAGCATATCGAACACTTCGTCCTCGAAATCTTCGACAATGCCCGAATTCACAACCGCCAGCAGCCAGGCCATCTTGCGGCAATTCGGCCCCATACGAGCGTTGATTTCCGCCACCCCGTCAATCAGGGCACGTGGACCACCGACATTGCGAAGACGTGCCCCGCGTTCGGCAATCGCCGTTACCATCGGGGCACCGTAAACAACGCCTTTCTCGCTAATCAGCCGATCCAGAATACCGACCAGCGGATCGGGATCGCTTTCATGACGGGTCAGGCTGTTCGCACTACGCAATTCGCGGACGATATAGTCAAACAACGCGTCCTGTGACGTCGCCAGCAAACCAGACCCGAATAGCGGGTTCAGCAATTCAAGAATATCATCAGCCGATCCACGATTGCCACGTGCCCGCCCCATCGCCAGATCGATATGCAGTATCACCGCATCGCCAAAGCTGCGTGAACTGCCAAGCAATTCCTTCAACGCCACCGGCGATCCAAGGATATCGGCAATAACATCGTCAAGCAGCTTGCGCGCAGCCTCGTCTTTTTCGTCCCCCTTGACCTTCAATGCTAGGTCAAGCTTGCCCACCCAATTGCGGCTTGACGACAACACACGCGTCAGCGCAACCATGGTCAGAAAGTCGGTATCTTCCGCAAGGTTCAGACGGCGAATTTCATCGCGGACTTCGGAAATGGTGGCATCTTCAAACGCCGGAAGGTCAACCTTCTCGACCTCGCGTGCACGGGCAGCCAACTGTTCGATTGCGCCATGCAGCTTGTTCATGGCCCCGATATGATCGCCGTCGGTCGCCTTGGCATGAATGCCAGCCACCTTGTCGACTGCGGTCGGCATCAGGGTATCGTGGAACATCAGCTTGCGCAGGTTCTGGTAATTATACATTACCTCGCAAGGTGTCAGGATTTCCTGTTCGAAATATTTGCGCAGCAGACGATTGATCGTTGCCCGGCTTTCAGTCTGCAAAAGATCATTGTCGGAATCGCAAAGCGGCGCATCGTCAATGGCCGAGACACGAACATCTTTTTCGTCGTCGTCGCCCGCACCCTGCTTTTCCAGAAGAACTTTTTCGATATGCCGACCGTCGGCACGTTCCCAATCGCGAACAACCCTAACGGCGGAGACCTTGGTCTTTAAAAGCTTCTCAGCCTCGTTAACCGCCTCTTTTTCGACATCAAAGGTCGAATGAATAATCCAGCGTTCCCCACGCTGGACC